>JBKCFX010000391.1:0-2335 GCA_046303595.1 Bacteroidia bacterium | reverse complement strand
GTGGTAAAACTCACATCGCAACTTGCATTTGTAAAGCTGCCCGCGGCAAAGCAGGTACTGTCGTTGATGCAATAAAAGTCGAACGGTGTTTGCAGGCAGGTGGCACCGGCCGGCTCGAATGTACTGCCGTTTGTGGTGCGTAAAAAATCGCCTTCGCTGTTGTTCAGGTAACCGGTATTGTCGTCTACAAACCAAATCTGGCGAGGACTGCCCACACCATTGCCGCTCAGTTGGCTGAAGCTTGTGCCACCATTAGTGGTTTTACGAATTATGCTGAATTCGTCGATCACGTAGCCAACATTGGCCGAAGGGAAATGTAGTTCGATTAGGTTTTGGTTAGCGCCACTGATTGGAATTGCGCTAAAACTTGTACCGCCATTGCTTGTTTTCCATAGCTTACCGGTGTTTCCGCAAACATAACCAACCGATGCTGTCGGAAAATGCATGGCGTTGAGTGGTCCGTTTGCATCAATTGATTGGGTACTGAATGTTGTGCCGCCATTGCTGGTGGTGATAATTTGTCCATCGTCGTTGCAAAACAGTGCTTTTGTAGCACTGATTGCGGCCATATCGGTAATTACATCACAATAAGGAGCAGCGGCTTGCAATTGCCAAGTTTCGCCGCCATTGGTGGTTTTGAGGATTTTTCCTTCGTCGGCGCCTACCCAGCCTTGTGTGGCGTTGAGCATTTTAATACGCCTGAAGGTTGAGATGCCCGCTTGCGGATTGGCTTCTGTAAAACTGGCACCGTAATCGTTGCCGGTTTTAATGCCGCCGGTGAGGTTGGTAACCACGGCATGGCCATCTTCAGAAAGTGCACCACTCCGCAAATTCCCATAATAAAAAGTCGAAGACCATGTTGTTCCACCATTGATGGTTCGGTAAATATAACCGCCGGCCAAAGCCATTCCGCGCAGGGAATCGGCAAAATCGAACGAGCGAATGTATTCCGAAAGTTGCGGATTGCTTTGCAGGCTCCAGTTTTCGCCGCCGTTGGTTGTTCTAAAAATGGCATTGCCAAACGATCCGGCAAAGCCTAGGGTATCGTTGAGAAAATGCATCGCGTAGCAGGTGGTGAAAAAGTAGCCAAAATTCTGGCTCCAGGTTAAACCGCCGTTGGTGGTTTTGTACATGCCAAAGGTGGAGCTTCGGCCCACAAAGCCGGTATCTGGACTAAGAAACCACACGCTTTGCAAATTGCCGTTTATGGAGGAATTTGAAATGTTCGTCCACGAGTTTCCGGCGTCTTCAGTGCGCAATACTTTACCAATATTTCCAACGATATAACCAATGCTATCGGTGGCGAAATGCATATCGTTGGCACCAACTGCATCATTTGAGTAGGTGAGGCTCCAGGTTTCGCCGCCATCGAGGGTGCGGTACAGTTCCAATCCGGAATTATCGAAACTGCCCGCCACCAAAATATCGTTGGGATTGTGCACCCAGATGGCTTTGAAGTTTTTCAGCGTTTTTTGCTGGTTCATCGTCCAGGTTTGACCGTTGTCGGAGCTCATGAGCAGCATACCCTGATCGCCAACGGCAATAAAGGTTTGGTTGGCAACATGTTTTACTTCGTTGAGGCTATGGCCGCCATATTGGGGATGCTGCCAGGTGAAATCGCTGAAGTTTTGAGCAGTGGTTTGTGGAAGTTGAACGAGGAAAAATCCACATATTAAAATGTACAGGAATTTTGATTTTATCATGTGACGCATCTGGGGCTGTTGCTAGTAATCTGCAAACGCACGCGATTACTAATTTTTGGGGGACTCAAAAGTAATCAAGAAATTCTACGTGTTACCTTTCCCAATTAGACAGGCATAAGTCATTTTGAATCTACACCCCAATAAGTATCGAAGTGAGCTGTTTAATCAATCATTTCAAACCCGCAATACGGCACCAACACTTTAGGAATACGAATGCCATCGGGTGTTTGATGATTCTCGAGTAAAGAGGCCACGATACGCGGCAATGCCAGCGCCGAACCGTTTAATGTATGCGCTAAGCGTGGTTTTTGGTCGCCTTCGCGGAAACGCAGCTTGAGGCGATTGCTCTGAAACGACTCAAAATTAGAGGTTGAACTCACTTCGAGCCATTTTTCCTGTGCCGCTGAAAAGACTTCCATATCATAAGTATATGCCGATGCAAATCCCATATCGCCACCACAAAGTTGCAATACACGGTACGGAAGTTCCAGTTCTTTCAGCAAGCCTGTAACATGGTTGCGCATCTGTTCCAGAATTTCGTACGATTTATCGGGATGGGCTATCTGCACAATTTCTACTTTGTCGAACTGGTGCAAACGATTCAAGCCGCGTACATCCTTTCCGTACGATCC
>JBKCFX010000390.1:0-8594 GCA_046303595.1 Bacteroidia bacterium | reverse complement strand
GGTTTGTACCTTATACGCGGCGTAACAGGTAAGACGCAACGCTGGTCTATTGTTCGTTAATAAAAACAAACAATAAACTCACCTAAATAAATTATACTATTTCAAATTCAAACACGTACAAATTATAAATAGACTGCTTTTTCAGTCAAATTTAAGTTGCGATTTTTCCTACAAAGCTTTAACGAGTTTATAGGCCGAAATTCCACGTTTGTTTTGGTGCATCAACAAATAAACTCCGGGATTAAGTGCTGTACTTGGCAGTAACATCAAAAATAGTAAGTTCATTAACACTTAAACCAATCAATGGCATTTCGCGCTTTCACGAATGCGTTAAAACAAAATGCATTACTACTGTGCATAAAACAACTACATCAAAATTTTTCAATAAAATCTTACGCAGATAAATCTTTAAAAGCCGATACGTTGCTGTATCATTTCTATTGTAAAATTCGATATAGGCTAAAAGGCGAATTAAATTTCTTTGTGCAATCTTTCAGATGAAAGCAATTCAACCTGCTGCGCAAATTCAATTTAAAAGGAACATCAAAATTTGTCGGCCTGAAAATTAATCCATCAAAAGGGCAGCACTGTGAATTCAATTTCTACGCGAATTGTTTGGAATCGTCGATTCGATTGGAATACCGGGGAATTACACGAAAAGGCGGAAACATCAACGTTTCGTCATTTTTTCAAATCCTTATTTCAACGTTCTTCTCAGAAGCAGCAGGAGGCTAATAATTACGGCAGCATACAACCTCCCGAAGAGCCCGAAGAACAAAGAAAACCCAAGTGGATACAGCTGTTGAATCAGTTCGTGAATGGCTCAAAAGACGCGCTTCATTCCAACGATTTGGACCTGGTAAATGAACAGGAAAAGCAATTGATTGACGAGATAATTCACCTCAAAAGCAACCACGACGATTTGCTCGAAGAGGTTGGGCAATTGCGGCGCAAGTTGGCGAATCTCGAAGCAAAACCTATGAATGAAGGAGCATCAAACGAATCGCATGTTCGCGCAATTCTAGAATCGATCAATGATTCGATATTCCTTATAAATCGTCGCTACGAATTACTCGACTACAATACCAATTTCGAAGAACATTTTTATGCCCGCTACGGTAATCGACCCGAAAAAGGCATAGTGCTTACCGAGTTATTTCCACCTGAATATGCCGATTATACAGCAGTCTTGGCCGAACGCATCGAAAAATGCATCCAAGGTTACCAGCGCACCTATTACGATCGGGTTTCGCTTGGTAGTTATGAGTCGATTTCAGAGCTGAAATTTTACCCCATCCGCAATGCATTTCAACAAATAACCGGAGCGGCAGTATTCTCAATTGATATTACCGAGCAAAAGCAATCGGAAGAGCTCATACGGCGAAATCAGCAACTGCTCACATCGATTAATCGCAACATTAAAGAAGGACTTTTCAGAAGTAGTAAAACGCAGGGAACACTATACGTGAATCAAGCATTTATGGAGATGTTTGGCTTTGAGAATGAACATGAAGCCCGAAACGCAAATTATCCTGAGTTTTTTGCCGATGAGCTCAGCTACAAAACCATTTTTAATGAAATACGGATCCATAAATCCTTAACGAATAAGGAAGTGCGCTTTAGGAAAAAAGATGGTTCTGTTTTTTGGGGCCTCCTCTCAACAAGCCAGTCTGAAGACGATGAAGGAAATCCAATCTACGATAGTGCCATTCGTGATATTACGCGTATGAAAGAATTCGAAGAAGAAATTCTGCATTCGAAGGAGATTGCCGAAAATGCAACGCGCGCAAAATCCGATTTTTTGGCTACAATGAGTCACGAAATCAGAACTCCGATGAATGGCGTAATTGGAATGACGAGTCTGCTTTCTGAAACGCCGCTCAACGCAGAACAACGCGATTATGTAGAAACGATAAAGTTTTCGGGCGAACATTTGTTAAATATCATCAACGATATCCTCGATTTTAGTAAAATCGAAGCCGGTCACATGGAACTGGAAAACATTCCGTTCGATCTCAATTCGGTAATCGAAGAAGTGATGAATCTCTTCTCATCGCGTGCTTACGAGAAGAACCTCGAATTATTATACCATGTTGAGTCGAACGAAGTATTTCACCTCAGCGGCGATGTTACGCGCTTGCGGCAGGTGTTCGTAAACCTCATTGGAAATGCCATTAAATTTACCGAAAAAGGCGAAGTGTTGATTTCTGTTCGAAAGATCAGCGAAAGCGACAACCGCCTTAACTTGTGTTTCGAGGTAAAAGATACCGGAATCGGCATACCGGAAGAAAAACTCGACCGCCTGTTTAAGCCATTTTCGCAAATCGACAACACCACCACGCGCAAATATGGCGGTACCGGATTGGGTCTGGCGATTAGTACACGTCTGGTTGAATTGATGGGCGGCAAACTCGAAGCCGAAAGCAAATGCGGAGAAGGCACATCATTTCGGTTTTGTTTGAATCTGGAACGAACACGTGTCGAAATTCAGCGTTTCAGAAACCTAGAACAACTGCGCGGCAAACATATAATGGTTGTCGACGACAATCAGACCAACCGGAAGATTCTTGATCAGATGTTTCGGAATTATGGGATGGAAGTATTTAGCTATTCGAATCCGCTCGAAGCCTTGGCTATTTTAAAGGAAGGAAGGCATTTTGATCTTGGTATTATCGACATGCGCATGCCCGATATGGATGGATTGATTTTCGGCAAAGAGGCTTCGGCAATTGCACCCGAATTGCCGTTGTTGTTGTACTCATCGATCGGAAGCTCGGTATTGCGATCTGAGATTAACCGCTATTTCAAAGGTCACATCAACAAACCAATTCGCCACGATGTATTGCTAAACCGCATGGTGAACATCCTTGAAAGTCGCAATACGAAACAAGCAGAGAAAAGCGCGGTAGAATCTAATGTACCACCCAACCAAATTGCGCTCGATTATCCAATGCGCATCTTATTGGCAGAAGATAATCTGATCAACCAAAAACTAGCCGAGCGGGTGCTGGAAGTCTTCGGGTATACAATAGATATCGCCGAAAACGGAAAACAAGCCGTAGATATGATGCTCGAAAAGCGATACGATTTAATCCTGATGGATGTAATGATGCCCGATGTGGATGGACTGGAGGCGACCCGAAAAATTCGCGAAATCATTCCCGAATCAATGCAACCGGTTATCATTGCCGTAACTGCGAATGCGCTAAAAGGCGATCGCGAATTGTGCCTCGATGCAGGAATGAACGATTACATCAGCAAGCCCATCAATACGCAGGAATTACGCGATTTACTGGTAATGTATGGCGACCAAATTCGAAAAAAACTTCGAACCTGATTGCTTGATTTATTTCAGAATTGTAGAAAACGCTAATTAAATCTCCTCCGCAACAACTTCTTCGACACCCGGCACCATCCGCTTCAATAAATTCTCGATGCCCGATTTAAGCGTTACGCGCGATGATGGGCAACCCGAACAACTTCCCTGCAAGGCCACTGTTACTTTTCCACGTTCGAATGAACGGAAGGTAATTGCACCACCGTCTTGCTCCACTGCCGGACGAATATATTCTTCAAGAATTTGAATGATTTGTTCATCAACCGAGCCGGGTTCTGTTGCCTGCGTATCTGCTTTCCCTTCAACAACAGTAATTTCAGGATACACTTCAATAACCGGTAAATCTTTCGTGAGATAATCCTGCAAAAATTCGCGTACTGCCGAAACAATCTGCGACCACTCGACCTGCGCCGTGCGGGTAATCGAAACGAAATTTGCGCTGAAAAACAAGGATTTTACATAGCCTCCTTTGAACAACTCAATGGCAAGGGGCGAACCTGCGCACATTTCGGCATTGAGGTATTCGACCTGTTTCATGGGCTCTACAATCATCCGGTTGGCAACGAATTTCATCACGTCGGGATTCGGCGTTGCCTCTGCATACACTAAAGTAGGATTCATGAATTATTTTTTTGCAAAGATAATGGGCTCTGCATTACAACCTATCTTTGAGCATGGCTTCCCAAAAAAAATCAGTCGGCGTTTTATTCATCATGGCCCTGCTGGTTTTGGGATGGTTCATCTTCTTCAAAAGACCCGAACGATCGGTTACCGTTGCCTATTACTGGTGGAACAGTCGCTTTAATCCGAATGCAGATCAAATTTCCAAACTAACCGAAAATTCAACGCTGTATCTGCATGTGTTCGACCTGGATGCGCAGACCGGAAGCCCACCCAAACCCATGGCTGAGTTACGAAATTATACGCACACGAAGGGAACGAAAGTTATTCCGGTTGTTTACATTACTCAACGTACGCTGAAGCAAATGCAATCCTCCGATGATGGGCAGTTATCGAAAAAAATCCTTAATTACACCGAACAAATTCTTGGCATTAAACGCAACAATTGGGCGGGATTTCAGATCGACTGCGACTGGACCGAATCGACGCAAAACCGCTATTTTCAGTTTCTCAATACCATTAAAACCGAATTGAATGGCCTTGAGCTTAGCGCAACCATTCGTCTACATCAGATAAAATTTCGCGAAAAAACCGGAATTCCGCCCATCGACCGGGGTATGCTCATGCTCTACAATGCCGGTAAAATTGAAAAACTCCAGCGTAAAAACAGCATTTTTGAACCTTCCGACATTCAACCATACCTAAGCCGACTTGGCGAATACCCGCTCCCGCTCGACTACGCACTGCCGGCTTTTGCGTGGGGAATGGTTTACCGCATGGGGAAGCTGGTTGAAATTCTGCCGGAAACCGTTGCCGATTCGGTCTGTACTTCTGTCCATTTTAAGAAGGCAGATATCAATCTATTTGAATGTAAGCAATCCGGCTACTACCATGGATTTTACTTTCTGAAAGGCGACCGCATGAAATACGAATCGGTTGATGCCAAACGTTGCAAACAAGCAGCAGAGCTCTTGCTTCCATACATAAAAAACGATACGTTTACACTTACATTTTACCAATTGGGTTCACCAACATTTATGCGTTATGACCAACACGATCTGGCGAAAATCCGTAATATCTTTAATTAGTTTTACGCTAATTCCACTCACCTTACCGCATGGCAACAGTTGCGCATGGTGGGAGCCCGACGACATCATCGACACATCGGTTTTTATTCCCGAAATGATAAGCGATGCACGTTTCGATGCTTTTTTTCTCAGCATTTGGGATTATTACAACGAAAAGGACAACAAAACCTATCCGGGTAGGAAGACCGCTGAATCGATTACCGTTGATGATTTGAATCTTTTGGAATGGCAGAATTACTGGAAAGGCGTTGATGGCGGTCTCATGTATAAATTGGTTTACGAGTTATCTGAACAAAGCATCGATTCTGTTTCGAACATACTTCGCGCCGGAAGAGCGCCGGGAGGAGAAATGGCATCGCTCGGCGCCGATAAATCGAAACTGGCCGGCATGGAATACCTCAAGCTGGCAAAACTCATTCAACGCGCCATAAATGGAGATGGTTATACATGGAATTGGGACGAAGACGCAGCAAAAAAAGATAAACCGCAAATAGACAAACTGGTCGAACAGGCGCGCATACGCTTTACAACGGCAAAAGATCCTTTTCTAAAAATGCGTTACGGATTCCAGTTTGTGCGATCGTGTTACGCTTCGGGTCAATACATCCGTGCAGTTGAATTTGCCAAAAGTGAATATGCATACCAACCCGAAGACGGGCACATGTATTACCGTACACATGGCTATGAAGCTGCGGCACTCTGCAAACTAGGGCGTTTTTCAGAAGCCAACCTCTGGTACGCACGCATGTATGATGCAGGCGAAGCCTACCGTTTGTCGGCATTTGAGAGTTTTCATCCGCAACACGAAACCGAGTGGCAGCAAACCTTGGCTCTAGCTAAAAATCCGCGCGATAAGGAATTACTCTGGCACTTACTGGGCGTATATGCCGACCCCATTCGTGGCATGAACGAGATTGCCGCAATCAATCCGCAATCAGATTTACTTCCCTTGCTGATGGTGCGTGCTGTTAATATTGCCGAACACAACACCCTGAGCAATTCACGTTATCCGGGCGAGAGCGATTTTTCGATGAACGAAGTCGACACCACGCAGTTCACAATTGATCCGTATTTTTCTTGGTATAGTGTTCAGGATAAACAGCTGCAGGAACTCGATAACTGCATAGCGAAAATTGCAGCATTGCGCAAGGAAGATAAAGGTGTTTGGCTCATGGCTCAGGCATTTGTTACATACCTTCGCGGCGACCAGCAGCTGTGTTTGCGGCAAACCGAAAATGCACTGGAAATTGGAAAAGACAATCCGCTTATTCGTGCGCAGGCAGCCATTCACCAACTTATCGCACGGTGGAACGAACTGAAACAGCTTCGTACGCAAGATGAGCAGGAAATTCTGAATCTCATTCAGGGATTAAATCCATCGGGACTTACAGCTACACGCAGCGCAAATGCCGAACGCATGATGTTGCGTTTCATGCGTAAGCAGTTTCTCGAATACGGAAATGAGCTGCGCGCCGAACTTGCGGAGCCATCGCCCGATGAATTTTACCGAAGTACCGCCAAAACGCAGGAGATGATTGATTTCATGTTAAGAACAAATCATACTCCCTTTGAAAAGTATGTGTTGGCGCGGTATCCCATTAAACTCATCGATTTGTATGATGTACTCGCGGTTGGCGAACTATATGCAGGTAATTTTGAAGCAGCCCGCGATATTTATGCAAAGAATCTGGAAGCCGGAAAAAACGAATTGTTAGGCAATCCTTTCAATATACACATCGTTGATTGCCACGATTGCGACCATGCCAAACCGATGAAAACTCCCTATACAAAACGAAAGTTCGTTGACAAGATTCTCGAAATGAAAGCTAAAGCGAATGATGTTAAACTCGAGGCAAAGGAACGCGCTACAAATTATTTTTTAATGGCCAACGGCTTGTACAACATGACTTGGTATGGCAATGCGCGTTTGTTATCGGCTACTGTTGTAAACTGGGATTATTCTGATTCGAATCGGTTCGCAGGCTATACGAATGAAAAAAACGAGAATGTTCAAGGGTATTACAACTGTGAGGCTGCGAGCGAGAATTATCTAAAAGCCTTTGCATTAAGTACCGATGCTGAGTTTAAAGCGAAATGCATCTGGATGGCTGCAAAATGCGAGCATAATCGTTGGCTCGAAACCCAATACTCGGTCGAAAATTCGGATGCGTTCAAGTCTGGAGAATTTTTCAGACGCTTGCGCGATGAATACAGTAACACACAGTATTACAAACAGGTAATCGCTGAATGTGGATACTATTGTCAATTTATAACTCCTGGTAATCAATCTTGTATACGAAACAAATAAAGGTTTTTAAAAATTTTAAACCCGATTTAGTATTAAAACTAAATTTAAGCGTTTACTTATTGAAAGCTTTACCAAACCTAATTCGGTCCTATGCATGTTACCTTGCGCCCTTGGAGAAATACGGATATCCCTGCATTGGTGTCATTGGCTAGCAATCCAAAAGTCACAGAATTCTTAACAGATGGATTTCCAAAACCTTATACTTGCGAGGCTGCAGAACGTTTCATAGCATTTGCACTCTCAGAAAACCCGCGTAAAATTTTAGCCATTACTGTTGATGGCGCAATAGCCGGATCCATCGGAGTATATCCTCAAAACGACATTTATCGTCGAAATGCAGAAATGGGATATTGGCTTGGAGAACCATATTGGGGAAATGGTTATATGGTTTCGGCCATACATAAAATGTGCAGATATGCTTTTGAAACCTGGGCATTGGAAAGAATATACGCACGGCCTTTCTCTTCGAATACACGTTCGAGAAGGGCGCTCGAAAAAGCAGGTTTTACACTTGAATATGAAATTATTGGGAATCTTGTCAAAAACGATTTACCCGAAAACGAATGCTGTTACAGCATAAGAAGAAGTACATTTTTGGCGCGTTGATGTCAATCAAATTCCACACGCTTAAATCGATTTCTTTTCAATACAGGGAAGCTACTTGAATAACGTCAAAAGCCCCAAAGCCGTTAATAAACGTTTATAAACGTTTATTAACGACTAATTCAAAATCGCCTTTGTACACTTGCATTGTCAATTGATAATCGGAACAAACACGGGTGCACCCATTTTTCACTAACCAACAAACAAAAAATCATGAACAGCTTACGCAAGTCCGTGAGGTTAATCGGTAACCTCGGCGGAAACCCCGAAATCAAAGAACTGGCGCAGGGTAAAAAACTGGCAAAGTTTAGTCTCGCAACAACCGAGAATTACAAAGACGCAGATGGCAACAAGGTGTCAGAAACCCAGTGGCATAACATCATTGCCTGGGGCAGACAGGCAGATTTTGCAGAGAAATATCTCGAGAAAGGAAATCAAATTGCCATCGAAGGAAAACTGCTTACGCGAACATATGTAGATCGTGATGGTGTTAAAAAGTACCTAACCGAAATTAGCGCGAACGAAATCCTAAAAACGAATAGCGTTAACAAGAACTGACAAGTCCTAGGGATACAATCGGAGGAAAGATTTATGTTCGGATTAAATCAGAACTTGAATCTTTCCTTTATTTCCCCCT
>JBKCFX010000389.1:0-2820 GCA_046303595.1 Bacteroidia bacterium | reverse complement strand
ATATAAGACCTAGTGGCATCCAATTTTACTTTGGGCCTGAATTAAGTTTACTTTTAGGTGGAAAATCAATTGGAACCGTCTCAAATTATGATGGAATAAATGAAGTGAAAAAAGACTATATCGTTAGCGGAAATCAATTTAAACAAGGTTTAGCACCGACACTTTTCGGCGCTCGAATTGGTTTAGCATACAATTTTAAAAATGGCATTTTCTGTAAACTTACCTATCATAGGTCAATTAGTAGTTGGTATGGTTCAAATTCATTTTTCAATTTATTTTGGAATACCATGTTTTTTTCAGTTGGTTACAAATTCAAAAAACAACCTATTTCATAAATTTGAAAATGACTTTCGAGAGATTGAAAGGGTCGCAAGCAACGTAAACTGCTTCGAATCTGCAATCGTCAAAAAAACGAATTATCAGCCATTTTGTGTTTTATTTTCTACCGTATTGTTTGTAAGTAGTTCTTGACATAGATCGATAGATTTTGTAGGAATCCTATCCCCCCTACCCTAAGGGCGAAGCTACGCATTCGCCAAGGAATAGCCGTATATAAGCGTTTAAAAACGGATAGTATCTAATTTGCAGATATACAGAATGATAGTGATTTTACGGCTTTTAAATCTGCATGATTTACGCAACTGTACGTTTCTTAAGTACTGCTAACACGCTGTTATTCTATTCAGTAGAATTTCGATTCTTCGGCGGGGAGTATTTACCAACACGTATGTTCAAAAACCGGTTAGAAAATTATCCTTGTGGGTTGATGACCTTTTTCGGAACTTTAAGCAGGGCGGGGGACACGTGTGTCCCTTTTTCCTAAGGAGCAATTGCGTTCGTTTCAGAGAATAGTCGTGTTTGTGTCGACCATATTTCCTGGCGGAAGATATTTCCCTTCAAATCAATATTCCCAAATGCCAAACGTAAATCCAATCACACTATGCAGCATTTTCACACAACGTACACGCGCCCAAATTATCTTGCATTTCCCGCACAAGTTTTTACATTTGCTAAAAAGCAATTTATATTGTGTTATTAGCAGTTCCAACCGAGCATAAAGCATACGAAAACCGCGTTGCCCTTACTCCCGAAGTGGTGAAAGAGCTTTGCGGAAAAGGATTCCAGGTGTCAATCGAAGCCGGAGCCGGCGAAAAATCGTACTTGGCCAATCGGCTTTACACCGAGGCAGGGGCAAGCATCGTTCAGGATGTAGCTCAGTTGTATGCATCTGCCGACGTTATCCTTAAGGTAAATGCGCCCGAACCCGCCGAAATATCGCGCATGAAACGCGGCGCTGTCCTCATCTCATTTATGTATGCGGCAACCTCGCCCGATATCGTAAAAGCCTGTGCAGATGCCGGAGTATCTGCCTTTTCGGTCGATGCCATCCCGCGCATTTCGCGTGCGCAGAAAATGGATGCGCTCAGTTCGCAAAGCAATCTGGCTGGCTACAAAACGGTATTGCTCGCCGCCAATGCCTTGGGAAAAATATTCCCCTTGTTGATGACCGCCGCCGGTACGGTAAAACCTGCCCGCGTGGTAATTATGGGTGCCGGTGTTGCGGGTTTGCAGGCCATCGCTACCGCAAAACGCTTGGGCGCCATTGTGGAAGTGAGCGACATTCGTCCCGAAACAAAAGAGCAGGTCGAATCGCTTGGCGCTAAGTTTATCGAAGTTAAGGGCGACGATTCGATCAAAACCGAGGGTGGCTACGTAAAAGATGTCTCGGCCGATTTCCTGAAGAAACAGCAAGAGCTCATTGCCAAACATGTGAGCGAGGCCGACATTGTGATTACTACAGCGCTCATTCCGGGCAAAAAAGCACCGATGTTGATTTCTGCCGAAATGGTTCGATCGATGCGCGCCGGTTCGGTGATTGTTGATATGGCCGTTGAGCAAGGCGGTAACTGCGAACTCAGCGAACTAAACGCAACGGTTATAAAAGAAGGTGTGACCATCATCGGAGAGTCGAACCTTCCATCGTTGCTGCCGCTCAATGCAAGTCAACTGTATGCGCGAAACATAGCCACTTTCCTGCTTCACCTAGCCGATCAAAATGCCTTCCGCTGGGAGCTCGACGAAGAAATTACACGTGGTTCGCTCATTACACACGAAGGCAAAATTGTTCATCCATCACTTGCTTAAAATCTGAACTATGGAAGTCGTTTCCCAATTTCTCAGTGAAAACATCAACCTCATTTATTTTATCATACTCTCGATATTCGTTGGTGTAGAAGTAATCGGACATGTACCTACCGTTATACATACCCCACTGATGTCGGGCGCCAATGCCATTCATGGTGTTGTAATTGTTGGAGCCATTTACGTGATGCTGCACCTACAACCCGATGATTACGCCGGTTTGGCAATTGGGTTTTTAGCCGTTTTACTGGGTACGCTGAATGTGGTTGGCGGCTTCGTTGTTACCGACCGCATGCTCGAGATGTTCCGTAAGAAAAAATAAGCTGCATCATGATCGATTCTCTGCTCGAAATCTCTTACCTCATTGCTTCAGTGACCTTTGTATTGGGCCTGAAACTGATGGGAAATCCCAAAACAGCCCGTCAGGGTAATTTGGTTGCCGCTGCCGGGATGACGGTAGCTATTCTCGGAACGATTTTATTGCACGAACATCCCGTTTCGCCTGTTATTTACGGTTTAATTGCTTTAGCCATTGCATTGGGAACCCTTGCCGGATGGATGACTGCGCGCCGTGTAGCCATGACAAAAATGCCCGAACTGGTTTCGCTTTTCAATGGAATGGGCGGAGCCTGTGCTGCTTTGATTTCGTTAATTGAATATCCAAACATGAAGCATTCA
>JBKCFX010000388.1:0-5925 GCA_046303595.1 Bacteroidia bacterium | reverse complement strand
CCCTTTGTGGTTCAGAATTATTATGGCGTCATGTCGTTAATATCCTTGTTAATGACCACCGCCTTTATGAATGCCACTGCCAACAGAGATTTTCAGCACGGCTTGTATCAGTTTGTTTTTAGTTCGCCCATTAAGCAATGGCATTATTTCTTCGGTAAATTTACCGGAGCGGCGCTTGTTTCCATAATTCCGTTGCTCGGGGTTTCGTTGGGCGCGCTGCTTGGGCCATTAATTCCTTGGGCCGATGCCGCAAGGTCGGGACCGGTAATTTGGTCGGGCCACATAAACGGTATTTTATGCTACGCTATTCCCAATACGATTATAGCCGGTGTTCTTATTTACAGTTTGGCCATTCTGTTCCGAAATGCCATTGTTTCGTTTATAGGGGCGGTATTAATTTTGGTTTTTTACGGAATTGCCACCGGATTTGTAAGCGATATCGAAAAAGAATGGTTGTCGGTAGCATTGGATCCGTTTGGTTTTAGGCCGGCCTCCATCATCTCGAAATATTTTACCGTCGACGAAAAAAACACCGCTGCCATACCGCTTAGGGGTTGGTTGCTCTTTAATCGCGTATTGTGGGTGGGCATTTCAATTTTGGTACTGTGTTTTTCCTATTTCCGTTTCTCGTTTAGCAAAAGAAAAGAAAAGCAATCTTCGTCAAAACCTGCATCGCAAAAAGTAAACACCGAAGCCGCAAGCTCGGTGCATTGGAGCCCTAATCAAACGTATGCTTATTCGGCGGTTAAAGCATTTTTTCATGCCATTCTTTTTGAAACCAAATCCATCTTGGTGCATCCCACATTTATTATAATTGTAGTGATTGGAATGCTTAACTTGATTGTGGGTTTGAGCAGTTTCACTGGAATGTATGGTACTGATCAGTATCCGGTTACCTACGATGTAATAGACGGCATTCGCGGATCGTTTTATTTTTTCATCATCGCCATTATTACATTTTACAGCGGCGTGCTGGTTTGGAAAGAACGCGACTCCGGCATCAGCGATATTGTGGATGCAACACCGGTTAAATCCTCAATGCTTTTCGCCTCTAAAATGCTGGCCCTGGCACTTTCGCTTTTTACGGTATTGCTGGCTGCCATATTGGTAGGGATTATGGCTCAATTGCTTCATGGATATACCCGTTTGCAAATTGATGTTTATTTAAAGAGTTTGTTGTTGATGGATTTTTTGAGTTTTATGTATTTATCGGTAATGGCCTTGCTCTTTCATTACGTCATCAATAACCGGTATGTCGCCTATTTTGTGTTTGTTACGTTTGTAATTCTGAATTCATTTATTTGGGGAGTATTTGAAGTGGATAGTAATATGGTAATTTTTGGAGGCACACCCACGGTTACCTATTCAGACATGAACGGCTTCGGACCCTTTGTTAAATCGGTAATGTGGTTTAATAGTTACTGGATTTTAGCTTCACTCATTATTTCTTTTGTGGTGTATGCTTTTTTTGTTAGGGGAAGAGAACTGAACATGAAAACGCGCACCCGTGAAGCATTACATGCCATTAAGCGAAATAAAATAAGTGTTGGCATTATTCTCTTGTTGTTTATTATCTGTGCAGCTTTTGTTTTTTACAATACCAAAATGCTGAATCAGATTGTAAGTAGCGATGAATTTGAAAGACGTCAAATGAATTATGAAACATTATACAAGCGCTACGAAAACCTGCCTCAGCCCAAAATCGTAAAAGTGAAGTACACCATTGATCTCGAGCCCTACGAACGCGTGTTGAAAGCCCAAAGCGAGCTTTGGTTGAAAAACAAAAGCCGCGAAAAAATATCGGAATTACATTTTACAATGCCGCTTTCAATAGACAGTGTAACGTTGGAAATTAAAAATGCCACACTCAAATTGCGCGACAATGAAGCGCTGTACCGAATATACTCCTTAAAAGACGCATTGCTTCCGGGCGATTCAATGAAGATTACGGTAAATTCGGTATTTATGGAAAAAGGCTTCGAAAACGAAGTGAGTTTTACCTCCATCACACACAACGGCTCATTTTTTAACGAAACCGACTTCGTTCCGGGCATTGGATACAACAGCGACTACGAAATTTCGGATAAGAATAAAAGAAATAAACGTGGATTGCCCAAAAAGAAGCGAGCCGTGCCGTTGAACGAAGCAGATACACTGGCACGGATGAAAAACTATGTAGTGAAAGATGCCGATTGGGTTGATGTAGAAACAGTTATGAGCACTGCTGCCGATCAAATTGCTGTTGCACCTGGCAGTTTGCTGAAATCGTGGAAACAAAACGGGAAAGCCTATTTTCACTATAAGCTTGATAAGGCATCGTTGAATTTTTATTCGTTTATATCGGCAAAATATGAAATAGCCCGAAAGAAATTTAAAGGCATCGATTTGGAGGTGTATTACAGTAAAGAGCATGCCTACAATGTGCCAAACATGATGGCATCCATCGAAAAATCGCTCGATTATTATACCACCAACTTTGGTCCGTATTATCATAAGCAAGCACGAATTATCGAATTTCCGCGGTACGGTTCATTTGCACAGGCTTTTCCGGGTACCATGCCGTATAGCGAGGGCATTGGATTTATCATTGATTTACGCGATGTAAAAAAAGACGATATCGACTTGGTTTTTTATGTGGTAGCGCACGAAATGGGCCACCAATATTGGGCACATCAGTTATGCGGAGCATCAATGCAGGGCAGCGAGTGGATGAGCGAAGGATTTGCCCAATATGCGGCATTAATGGTAATGGAGAAGGAATACGGAAAAGATAAAATGAAAAAATTTCTGAAATACGAAATGGATGGATATTTAACGGGCCGTAGTACCGAATTTGAGGCCGAACGCCCCATTTATAAAACAGAAGGGCAGGCTTATATTCATTATCAGAAGGCCAGTGTGGCCATGTATTATCTGAAAGAGATGATTGGTGAACACAATGTGAATAAAGCCTTACAACTGCTGTTAAACAATCACGCACTCAAAGAGCCGCCCTATGCCACTTCGATGGATGCATTGCGCGCTTTTAGGCAGTTTACGCCCGATACATTGCACTATCTGGTAAGCGATTTGTTTGAAAAAATTACCTTGTTTTCTAACCGCGTTGAATCGTGCGCATACAAAAAAGTAAACAACGAATACGAGGTAACATTAAATACAGTAACCGAAAAATATCGGGCCGATAGTTTAGGCAAAGAGCAGCCCATTCCGGTAAATGACTATATCGACCTGGCTGTTTTTGGAGCAGACAATACAGATGCCGAATCTGAAAAAGTACTCCTCATGAAGCGGATTAAAATACGTGGCCGCCAAAATAAATTTGTATTCAGGGTGAAAGAATTACCCCTTAAAGTTGGCATAGATCCCTACAATTATTTGGTGGATCGTATTCCTGATGATAATGTAAAAACGATAAGTAACGACTAATGCGGCAATGATTGAGAAGCACCCGGTCTTTTTCGCATTTCTACAGAATTTTGGCGGTATTATTCATTTTAAGTTGTACAATCAATTAAGAAATGAATCCTTCGAAATGCAGTTTGTTTGAAGGTTTTAAAGCACGGCGAATGTTATATTTGATGAATTCAGCTAATTTGTTTTTTGCAATTATTCGTGTGTTTTCAAACTCGTTTCCAATTAATATGTTATTATTACATACTACATCATAATTTTTAAATCGCATTATGGTAAAATCGTTATCGTATAATACGAATTCTGGCTATAAATGTCTGTCTGCTTTTCGAAAAGCCATTCTCGCAACATGTTTTTTAAGTTTAGGAATTGGCTCACTCCATGCTCAAAAACAAGCCAACATCTGGCATTTTGGCGATAGTATTTGCGTCGATTTTACCAGTGGCGCGCCGGTTCAAATTCCGGGCAGCTCGCAGGCTACCTTTGAAGGCTGTGCCTCCTATTGCGACTCGTTGGGGAATTTATTGATGTACACCAACGGCGGCGGCCGCGAACCCTTATTTAGTGGGCAGGATGGGGGCCATATTTGGAATCGGAATAACGAGATCATGTATGACATGCAGGGTATTGAGGGAGGCGGCTTTTCGGCGTCACAATCATCGGTTATCGTTGAAGCTCCGGGCGAAGAAGCGGTGTATTATGTCTTTACCATGGATGAAGGCGAATTCAATGTAGGCGCCTCTGATGCCATCAATGCGGCCCAACCCTTGGGTAGAGGTTTTTCGTACTTCAAAGTGGATATGACCTTAAACGGCGGCTTGGGTGATGTTGTTGTAGCCGATCAGCGTGTGCATGTTCCTTCTTCCGAAGGACTTTGTGCAGTGAGGCATGCCAATGGAAATGATTATTGGATAATGATCCATCAGGATTCGAGTGGGCTTGGCGTGTATCAGGTAAATTCTTCGGGCGTAGCCTTGGCAAACATTTACACCACATTGGGCAGGAGCAGCAGTATCATTAAAGCCTCTCCCTCTCAGGAATGGGTAATAGCGCAATTTTCGAACGATACAAGCATCACTACGTATTTGCTGCAGTTCGACGATAATAGTGGTACGTTATCTTCGCCATTTTCATTGGGTAGCGATTTTTTCTTCTTCGAATTCTCGCCCAACAGCAGGTATTTATATGCAACAAACCTCACTTCAAATGGTACTTTGGAATTAAAACAGTTCGATCTTCAGGCACCGGATATATTGGCATCGGGACAGCTGCTTGGTGTACTTCCGCCATTATGTGGAGGCATGCAATTGGGCCCCGATGGAAAAATTTACTTCCTTTCGCTCAACACGGGGAGTGGTTCAATGACACTTAATCGCATCAATTGTCCCAACACAGCCACACCTTCGCTGGAGCTTAATTTGCTAAATTTTGCGGGTGATGTATTTTTCTTTTTACCCAACTTCCCGGCTTGGCTTTTTGAAAACGACGATGAGCTTACGGTCAATTTGGGGCCTGCAACGCTCGAGGTTTGCGATGCCGATTTCCCGATTACGCTCAATGCCCAAAATCCGGGTGCAACGTATTTATGGTCAACCGGAGCAACCACTCAAACGATTGATGTATCCGCACCCGGAACCTATTCGGTTACAGTAACCGGCGATTGTGGCTCGGGCAGCTCAGAAATTGTGGTTTTACCCTGCACCGTGGCCGAGGAGCCCTGCGCTGCCTTCGATCTGGGCGATACGCTCACTGTATGCGGCAACGATACCGTGCAGCTTCAGGCAAACTTGAGCAGCTTTACGAATGTCTTAGGCCTGCAGTGGAGTGGGGGAACAGGCACATTCATTCCAGCCGATACCGTGGCCAACGCCCGCTACGTGCCTACTGCCGCAGAACGTGCACAGGGTTTTGTGAATTTAAGCCTGCAGGTAAATGCATCCACAACCATTGCCGGGCAGGGAGGAAAACTCATCGCATACGACCATTTGAGTGAAGATTTGATATTTTATATTTCGCCGCTTGATGGCAGCATCGATATCATACAGGACAATGCCGGCGACGATTGGGTTGCCACCGGATTTGAAAGTTCAACCTCCACACTCTACGGCGTATCGGTTTTTCAAGGTTTAGGCAGTGTAAATACCGAAACCGGCGTCGAAAATCCCATCAATTTTGGATACGCGCAGGATATTTTTTCGGGCGAATTCGATAATGCAAACGGAATTTTCTATGCAGTGGGTGCACCCCAGCAAATAACCGAAGATTCGGTAAACCAGCAATTGTACACGATAAATACAAGTACCGGCGCGCTCACCGTTGTTGGCGACTTAAATTTGTTTACCTCATCTGCAAGCTATTACGGCCTTGAAGATGGAATCAACGGTCTGGCCTACGATCCGGGCGATAACGTATTGTATGGCATTTCATACGTTGGCAATCTTTACCGCATCAATGTTAGCGATGCATCTACCACATTAATTGGTCCAACTCAAAACTTTTGCCGGGGTCTTGCCT
>JBKCFX010000387.1:0-27562 GCA_046303595.1 Bacteroidia bacterium | reverse complement strand
ATTATCGGCAGTAAAGAATAAAAAGTCGTTAAGCACTTTTGGCGAAATGGGAAAAGAACCCGCATTGCCCGGACAAATATCCTGTACCAAATTTGTTCCTGCATTTGTGCCATCAGAAATCCATGGCTCAAGGCCAAACTCGGGAGTATAGGCTGCGAAAAAAACTTTGCCCTCAAAGGCAATTAAAAAGGGCGATTCGACACCGTCTTCAATACCGGGTATTATATCGCGTACCATAAAAACCGACTGCCCATTGCAGGCCCATAACTCACGACCATGCGGATATTCCTCCCCAAAAAAATAAAGCAGATTTCCACTCGAAACAAGATTGGTCGGATTCAAATCGGAAGTCTGATTAAAAATAGCAGTTAGCCTTTCGACTTCATAACCACGTATTCGCCAGAGCTGTGTGCCTGAAAATCCAGGACCCACAGGATCTTTCCCTCGGAAATAAATATCGCCGGCAAACTCGGTAAAATATGGCGCGTCTAGCTGACCAACAATTACATTGGTTGATAAAGCCATCGTACCATCGCTTGTGCCATCGGTAAAATAGACCCCTTGGTTGTTCGATCGTGAAAAATAGATCCCTGATTCACCGGCATACAAATATTGCGGATAGAACGATAAGGAACCATCTGCCAAATCTGCTAAAAGATGCGTTGTTTCTGCTGTTCCTCCGGTCTTCCATAATTCGCTTCCATAATTTTCTGTAAACGCTCTAAAATAAAGACTGTTGCCAAAAACCGTTAACTCGGCCGGGTAGCTGCTGTAAGAACCCGGAAGTATATCTTCAACCAGCTCTGTACCTTCTGGGGTACCATCGGTTCGCCAAAGTTCGAAACCATGCGTACCATCGTTTGCCGTAAAATAAAATGCGTTGTTAAACGCAACAAAACCCTCGGGCGTTGACCCAAGGAGTGTATCTGGATTTAACTCCTTTAACAGGTTCGTACCAATTACGGTACCATCTGTTCGCCATAATTCATAGTTGCTGGCATTGTTACGAGCAGTAAAGAGGGCTACTTCATTAATTGTGCAAAGATTTGCAGGGAAAGAACTTTCGTTACCGGGTAAAATGTCGTACAGTAGTGTGGGATTTTGAGCATGAACACCAAAAGGAAAAATTGCAACACCCAACAGTAGGAGGACTTTCATAATTGATTGACTTATTTGACATACAAGCTATGCTGCCAAATCGAGTAATCCTCTTTCCGGCTACAGCTATGCAAAAGTGCCAAAATGGTCTTCCTCAAACCATGATGCGTGTCACCCGATAATCGAATAATTATCAGATTAATGCGCCGCTAATATTTTTCGATTGTGCTACCCTAGTACTTCCCAGGTGCTGTTTCCCCGAAGCAGCGCATCCAGATCTCCCGATCCTTTAAGGCGAACAGCCTCTTGAAGTTGACGATTCATTACATCTTCATAGGTGTCGCGTTGTTCGACATAAAAGACACCAAATGGACGTGGAAAGGCATCATCTTTTCGCGGATCGTCAAAAAAACGGGTTAAAATTCCGGCTTTTGTGCGGTCTGTTTCGTCGTGAATCCACGCATCGTTTTCGCTGCAATCATTTAACGAAACCACGCGAGGTGTAAAACCATCCAACACAATTGCTTTGTCTGAATTTGCACCAAAAACAAGCGGCTTTCCATGTTCTGCAAACAGCGCGTTATCGGCTTTGGTGCCCTTCTCGGTAAACACCTCAAAGGCTCCATCGTTAAACACATTACAGTTCTGATAAATCTCTACCAATGAAGTTCCGGTATGAAGATGGGCTCGCTTTAAGATAGCGCGTAAATGCAATGGATCGCGATCCATTGACCGGGCTACAAACGTGCCGTCTGCACCCAAAACCAAAGCTAAAGGATTAAACGGATGATCGACCGAACCCATCGGCGTGGACTTTGTAACTTTGCCGCGTTCTGAAGTTGGCGAATACTGCCCCTTCGTTAATCCGTAAATTTCATTGTTAAACAACAATACGTTCAGGTTGAAATTCCTGCGCAGCATATGGATGAAGTGATTGCCTCCAATTGAAAGCGAATCTCCGTCACCGGTAATTACCCATACACTCAGTTCGGGGCGTGTTGCCTTCAGTCCGGAAGCAATTGCCGTTGCCCTTCCATGGATGGAATGCATACCATACGTTTCCATGTAATACGGAAAGCGCGACGAACAGCCAATGCCCGAAACAAAAACTATTTCTTCCTTTCGCAGACCAAGCTCCGGAACTACCGTCTGTACTTGCTTTAATATCGAATAATCGCCACAGCCCGGGCACCACCGCACTTCCTGGTCGGTTACCAAATCTTTCGCGGTAAAAACCGCAATGTCTTGCGTTTCACTATGCATGTGCAACGATTGATTTTATTTTTTCGAGAAGTTCGCCCGCGGCAAACGGAACGCCTTTTATCTTATTCATTCCTTCGGCAGGCACAAGGAACTTATCGCGCAGCACGCGCACCAATTGACCATTGTTCATTTCGGGAACCAGAATGTGATCATAAGCTGCCAAAAGAGCTCCTAGATTTTTCGGGAAAGGGTGAATATTTCTAATGTGGATATGTGCCACCTGTATGCCTTCGTTCAAGGCTTCACGAACTGCAGTTTTTATGGCTCCGTATGTTGAGCCCCAACCAACCACAACCAAAGGCCCCGATAGCGGGCCCTGATCAACTGTTTGCAATGGAATGTAATCCGCAATACGATCAACCTTTTCGGCGCGAAGTTTCACCATAAATTCATGGTTTTCGGGATCGTAACTGATATTTCCGGTTTCGTGCTCTTTTTCTAACCCTCCGATGCGGTGCTCCAAACCCTTAATGCCCGGAATGGCCCATTTGCGGGCAAGTTTCTCATCGCGTTTGTAGGGCAGAAACTTTTCGCCTTCTGCCAATTCTTTCGCAAAATTTGGAACGATGGGTTTAAGAGAATCGCTTGTGGGATACAACCAAGGCTCGGCACCATTCGCTAAATACCCATCACTTAAAAAGAAAACAGGTGTACTATGCTCGACGGCCATTCTGCAGGCCTCATACACAGCGTAAAAGCAGTCGCCGGGCGTTTGTGCGGCAATAATCGGGAGAGGAGCCTCCCCATTTCGTCCATACAATGCTTGTAACAAATCGGCTTGTTCTGTTTTCGTAGGTAAACCTGTTGATGGGCCCCCGCGCTGCACGTTGATTATTACCAACGGCAACTCCAACATAACTGCCAGGCCGATAGCTTCGGTTTTGAGCGCGATGCCTGGTCCAGAAGACGTTGTAACGGCAAGCGAACCGCCAAACGAAGCTCCGATTGCCGAGCAGATGGCCGCAATTTCGTCTTCGGCCTGAAAGGTCTTCACACCAAAGTTTTTGTGGCGCGAAAGTTCGTGCAGAATATCTGATGCCGGTGTTATGGGGTATGAGCCTAAAAATAAGGGCAATCCTGATTTTTGCGCAGCGGCAATAAGCCCGAAGGCAGTGGCAGGATTTCCGTTGATGTTGCGGTATTTACCCGGTTTAATCTGCGCCGCACGAATTTCGACGCGCTGCATAAAAGTTTCGCTTGTTTCGCCGTAATTATAGCCGGCTTTTAAGGTCTTAATGTTGGCCTCAACAATCTCGGGGCGTTTGGCAAATTTCTGCTCAATGAATTTAATGGTGGTATCGAGCGCGCGGTTGTAAATCCAATAGATGTAACCGAGTACAAACATGTTCTTGGTTCGGTCTATTTCTTTGGTGCCTAAACCACTTCCTTCCAGTGTAGCCTTGGTCATCCGTGTAACATCGAGTGTAAGCAAACGATATTCTTCTAGGCTTGCATCTTCGATGGGATTTACACCTTCGGGATATTTTGCCAGACGGAGATTTTTCGCATCAAAACCATCGGTGTTGGCAATTATTATCCCGCCTTTCTTGAGTTGCCGCAGGTTGGCTTTTAGCGCCGCAGCGTTCATTACCACTAGCATGTCGCACTGATCGCCGGGCGTGTAAATTTCGGTGCTTCCGAATTTAATCTGAAAGCCCGAAACGCCTGCAAGGGTTCCCTGTGGAGCGCGAATCTCTGCAGGGAAATTTGGAAATGTACTTAAATCGTTCCCGTGCAGCGCTGCTGTGTTGGTAAACTGGTCGCCGGTAAGCTGTATTCCGTCGCCGGAATCGCCGGCAAACAATATTGTAGCCTCCGTAGCAAGGAGGGTGTTGTTTTCCATCTGAACTAAAACAGGTTTCCCTGTAAAATTGTTGCGCAAATGTAGGGCTTTTTACGGGTGTTTGATAAACTGATTCTGGAAAAATATTCGTCCGAATTGAGTTAATGAATACCTTTACGAATGATTAAATTTGATATAAATGCGTTACACCATCTTCTTTCTTGTTTGCTTTTTTGGTCAATTGCATGCTGTTGATGCGCAATACATTCATACGATTCATTCGCCCGGCATACCAAATTCGAAGCCAGTTCTTGCTATCGATAGTATCCGCTTCAACCTACAAATGAATGCGATGGAAATAGTGGAGATAAACGGGCAGATAACTGCCTATAATCTGGGGGATGTGGACAGTGCTGTTTTTGATTTGTTGCCGAAACACCTGCACAGTTGTGGAGCCGACTCGGTGCACAACGACACATTGACATACGGACTGATGGCCGATCAGCAGGGGAACTACTACAAAACAATCGCCATTAACAACAGCATTTGGATGGCCGAAAATCTTCGCGTTACGGCATTCCGAAACGGCTCATCGATTGCCAATGTGCAAGCAACCGATCAATGGAGCAGCACAACAAATCCGGCGTGGGTGCATTACAACAACGATTCGACCTACGAATGCCCGTATGGGAAACTATACAACTGTTATGCGGTGAGCGATCCCGCCGGTTTATGCCCCGCGGGCTGGCATGTTCCCAGCACTGCAGAGTACGAGGCCTTATTTCTTTCATTGGGCGGACAAGTTAGCGCCGGCGATCACATGAAAACGACCGGATCGGTTTACTGGCTTATATCAAATACCGGCGCCACTAACACGAGTGGTTTCAGTACAATTGGAGCAGGTAGGCGTTTCTTTTATGGCGATTTCGACGGCTTAAAATACGAAGGTGTTTTATGGCATGCCGATTCTTTTGATGCCAACAGCGCATGGGTGCACGGTTTAAGTGCCGATTTTTCGTCGGCCAACCTAAGTATTTACCCTAAGCGAACGGGGTTTCCGGTAAGGTGTGTGAAAGATTAAAGTCTACCTTGGGCTCATTCATCGCCAGTGCACTTACATTTCGGATGCAACAGCGCCCAATATCACTCCGATAAGTACAATAGGAAACGAAACAAGTCCTGTAAAAAAGCCGCCAACAAGTTTTCTCTTTTTCATTTTATGCGCTGCTTCAACATAGCCTTTGCGATAATCCGGATTGTTTGAAGGCACGTCTTCGAATCCAATCCCTCTTGGATAATCGATTTTCGGTTCTTTTCGATAATCAATAATCACCAAAACAACGCCTGCATACATAATGTAAGTAAGCACACCATCCACAACTCCTTTTGTAAAATCGGGCCCGGTATTGTAAAACCTTCCAGCGTCGGCAAATCCACGCTGATAGGCCTCCGAAGGATATGTGTTTGTTACATCGGATGTAAATTCATCTATACTCCCATTGGTATACCGAATGTTTTGCACATCGATTTTTGAAATCTGGACATAAATACTGTCTTGATTCGGCAGCGAATAGGTTACAAAATCAGCGTCGATTTCGCGTACAAAGCCTATTATCTCTGAATTACTACGAAGCCGAATGGTGTCTTGTGCATACGACAAAACCGCAAAAAGCAGATGAGTTGCAATCGCGAGATATTTCATAACCTGCTTATTTTGAACGCGAGTTAAAACCCAATGTGAGCGTAATGCGGAAGCCGGTATGTTCGGTATACGCAGGTGTTGTTTTCTTTACCAGTTCATACATCCCTGTGGCCGGATTGTAAATATTCTCCTCTGTTGTTACTGATTGATACGACTTCGTAACCGATGGAACAAATGCCAAGTTTACCGGAAATACAATTCTTCCGGACTTCAGCGAAGCGCCTGCAGCAATTAAAATACCTGCTCCGCCCAACGAAAGCGTAGGACCCACGCCAATTTCGTAGCCTTTCTTCGACCGGTATCCAACCAATCCGGTAATGCTCGGAATAAACAATCCCTGCTCCAAACCGCCAATCATCGGTACAAGTTCCAAGAGACCGGAAGCGCCATTATCGAGTGTAAAAAAGCGTGTCTCGAACTGCCAGCCAAACTGGGTAATAAAGGGGTTGATATTGCGGTCGAAAACATCGTTCATCCGATCGGTCGACTCACCCGGACTCAAGTAGGTAAAGCCAATACGCGGGCCTCCGTAGCGGAGTTTGATTTCGATGGGTACTTGTTTTTCAACTTGCACTGGGGCAATGGCTTCGATCGTGCCATCGCGGTAAACAATGCGAGCCACATCTTTTCGCAAAGCGGCATAAACAGGCCCCTGAAGATTATCGAAGCGCTTGTAGCGAATAAGTCCGGCTCCGGTATCGGCAATTTGAACAGATATTTCCGATCCTGTGCGAAGAACAAGACGATCCTGCGCATTGGCAACAGAAAAGCCGGAAACAATTACAAGACCTACAATTATTGATTTCATACCTTGCTGATTTGTTGGGGTAAAAATAGCCGCGTGCTAAAATCAGAAGTATGATATTGGTTGTTTGGTTTTGTGATTTATATCATGAGATTAATTAATCGAACCTCCAAAAATTACTTCTCCAATAATCACTAACCTTAACATTATTACTTTATTCGTAGCCCTATTTATCCATTGCTTTAGGCGCCACCCTTTGATTTTAAGTTATAAAGTTTATGGGTAAAATTGACCCCGGCTTCGATTCTTTTCTTGAAAAAGAAATGAGGTAAAGAAATTCAAGAAAAATAAAAAGCTTCAGCCCACTATTCATTCAATCTAAAACTTCTGTGATTGCTTTATAGTTTGATTTTTTTTCTGCAAATCCACCTGCAAAATCTGAGTTAAATCTTTACCAAACAACCACGAGCTTTGATGTAATGAACATTTCGGTGAACGACATTTCGCTGCTGCCGTTGTTTTGATACTTGTTTAAACGCGCGCTCATGCTAAAAACTACATTCTTAAAAACCATATAATTTATATCGCTCTGTATGCCTAATCGCTTGTCTTGTGATGCATTTTGGGCAAGATCTGCATTTAGCCCAAACGAAAAATTTGCACCGGGTGCTGCAGTGCATCCTCCTCCAAAAAGCAATTGATTTTGGCTTTGCGAAATGCTTTCGAGGCGGTTGTAGCCGAGTGATGTTATGATTGTAAAAGGCTTGCGCAGTGCAATGCTTTGTGTTGCTGTAACTGAGCTTAACGAATAATCACCAATGTTTAAACTATCGGTGCCGCTGATTAGATGTTGCAAATTTAGGCCCGTGCGCAAACTCAGGCTCCGAAATTTGTATGAGTAGCCCGAATTGAGTGACGCAATATTTACATCCTGCTTGCCGTCAACTGAATTTCGGCTGTTTTGGGAATATTCGAAGCGTATGTTGGGTTTTTTCGACTTCGAATATGCTATTCCTCCTGAGGCGAATGTCATCGTTGAGGTTGCGCGTTTAGACTGAATTAAATTGTCGTTTTCGTGCCGATAGCGTACATGTAATTTAAGTCCGGTTTTGAACAGTTGTTGTTCTATTCTTCCACCGTAACGCATTACATCGTTTCGTAAAAACGGAACTCCAAGACTAGTATAACCCGGGCCGATGTATTCTGTGAAAGCATTGATTGTGCTTCCTTTCCATAAATTCAATTCTGCGCGAATTGTATAGGCAAAATCGTATGAGGTTGAAAGACTTGGCTTCAAAAAAGCGGGAATCTGCGGAATTTCGGGGATGAAGACATTCAGTGTAGAGTCGGACTGGTTACGGTTGTAACTGCAGGCTGCGGCCTCTCCCTGCAGGCGAATTCTTCGTTTCCAGAAGCATAACTGGCTTTGTGCGCTAATCACATTGTTTTCGGTAGGGCGCAGCACATTGGTAAATGATTCGGGAATGCTACCAACGCGATCGGATGCATGCAAAAAACTGAATAAAAGATGAGAGCTTTCAATTCTGCCCACGCCGAGCCTTGTTGCCACCATCCAGCGTTTGTAGGTGTTATCAAAAACATTGCTCAGACTTTGGGAGCCGAGTCGCGTATTTCCGCCGGTAACATTAAGGTAAAATATGCCGGGATTTATTTCGAACGCGCCACCTTGCACCTGAATTCCATTAAGCATTAATGGCGAATAAACAGGGTAAACCGTACCAATGCTTAGTTGCCGAACACCGAACATGAGTTTATTGAGACCGCTAAACATGCCACGCTCAAGTAAATTTTGACGAAGAATTTGCGGGTCGCTTAGACGCACAATTTCTTCGGATGAGTTTCCAAGTCGAGAGGCAAGTTTTGTTAGTTGTTCAAGCTCCAGTTGTTTTTGCTCCATTTCGCCGAATTGCGAAGTTAATTGTCTGGCGCGATCGAGCCTTTGCTTCAATTCGTTGATTTTCTGTTTTTTTTCATTAAGTAATTTGATCTTTTCAGAATATCCATCGAGCGTGTTGAGCATGGAATCTTTTCGGCTCTCGAGCCGTTTGAGGCGCGAAGCAATGGTATCGCGCAAGGTAGATATTTGGCGTTCTTCGGTAGAGTCCTGCGGCACAATTTCAGACAAGCGGTTATTCGATTCGGTGAGCTGTTGTTTCTGGTTTTCGTAATCAATCGACTGAAGTGCCTGTTGCGCTTGTTGATTTAAACTTTCTAAAAGAGCCGGAATTTCATCGGTTCCGGTGTTTTTAATTTCGGTTTCGAGCGCTGAAATCTCAAGTTTATCGGGAGCTTTCAGCGATTTAAGTTGTTCGCCGAGCGACTCGAGTTCTGCGATTTTGCGCAGTCGGTTTTGTTCGTTTGCGAGCGAAATTTTGCTCGACTCCAGAATCTTGGTTTCGACCAGCGTGCGCAGATTCTCTTTAAACCGGTTGGCATCGAACTGAAACGAAAGTGCATACTGGTCGGGCAGAAGCACATTACGTTCGGTTGTGTAAAAGAGGTTTGCGCTGAAGGGCAACGTCGCGAGGGTGAGATTGGGTTGGGCATACGCTCTGAGCAAATGGGGCGGAATCTGCTGATTGCTTCCTTGCCGTGTACTGTAGATGTGTTCGACACCGGCCTGACCGAAAGTTTCGACGTATTTCGAAGCACGGCGGCCTTTATTTGCAGCGCCATCGCGTACGCCAATCTGAGTTAAGGTTATACAATCTTGACCCAGATCGCCATTATCGCTGGCCGAAAGTGCCTGAGTGCAGAACCGGTAGCGGCCAGCCGGTAACACGCCATAGCGTTCGAGGTGTTTCTTTACGCCGGCATCGAAAATTCGGATGTTTGCGGTACGCACACTGCCTGCATCGAGTGCATTTATTCCGTTTCGCAGAAATATCTTTTCGCTGATGCATTCGATAAGCAATCTCCCGGCATCGTCGTATACCTTTCCCTGCAGTTCAACGCGTTCTTCAGTACCACCATTCAACTGCACCTTCACATTCCAGCACACCGCGGCATCGAGCTGCTTAAGCGAAATGGGCGAAAAGGTGAGTTGAGCCGTTAAATGACTCAACCAAAAGAAAAAGGTGAACGTATAAAAAACTTCTTTTTTTCTAAAAAACATCTGTCATTAATAACGTTCACGTAAATATCTCCTTCTCATTGCCGGAGAAAGTGACTCACGGTGGTTTCTCATCCATTCAAGACTTCTTGCATCTTGGAATTCACGACGTTCTCTAAGCCTTGTTTCTCTTTCACTTGATGTTTCGGGTACCAGAGAACCAATAATTGTAGATGATGCAACTCCAAATCCTGGCACGCCTATATCGGCCATTCCAGCTACATAACTTACAACTCTAACCGAAGATCTTGCCGCAAACATCTCAGGAGAAATTTCCGGATTATTATAATCATCGTAGATTGACCAGCCAGTTATAACGGCACCTAAAGTATTTCCAATCGCACGCAATGCGCCATCTGCAATTTCTCCCATTGCTTCTCCGCCCATTGAAATATAATCTACGGCAGTGCCGACATAACCTAAAATTTCTAAAGTTGTATGCGGAACCCTTGCCCTAATATAATGCACAGTCTCTCTTGTTCCTTCAGTGTCTGGTCGTCTATAGATAAAATTGCCTGTTGTTAGAGGCGTGGTTACCGAAGAGCCCTCAGAAGATTCTCTTCTATGCCTTACTCTTGGTGGTGGCGGGGTTTCAATTACCTCAAACGGCATTCCTGCCAAGGGATCATTGTTGCCTTCCAATCGATCCAATTCAATTCCAAGGCGCTCTATTGCATCCGGAGGGCCCTCGCCAAGCATTGCAAGGGACTCTTCTTCAATCCCAGCAATAGGATCATCGCCCCACTCAGCCATTTCGGCCAATTCCCGCTCAAATTCATCGCGTACGAGTCTTGGATTATCGTTATATGGATCTGCTCCAGACAGATCTGTAAATGCCAATGTGTTGTTAAACATGGCGTTATACGGGCTCATGGATGCATATTTCATTGCCATCGGATCCACACTCAGCCACCGGCCTACCCGAGGATCATACTGACGAAATGCTGTGGTGTATTCCTTCCCATCGTCGGCCCAATCGTCGTCGCATTCCATTCCCTGAAAACCATAGCTATAAGACGCATCGCCCATTTTACGGCCGGGCATAATCATCCCAAAAGGGAAGTAATCGCTTGCCGATATAACCGTAGCCCGTGCCTCCTCGCCTAAAAGCGCGCGATTATCTGTAATCACCGCATGCACATCGCCAATGTGATTGATAATCTCATATCGCTTCTGGCCGCGGTAAAAATACCCGCTGTCGGCCGAAATTACCCTTGCTTCACGGTTAATCTGGTACTCGCCCAGTCGCCCGACCCCTTGCAGGTTGAGCGATCGACACATTATAGTACCTCCCGAAATCGTGTACGAAGCCAAACGATTTCCCTGTACATCGTTCACATAGAAATCGGTGATGTTGCCGTTCTTTTTCTCTACAATCCTTCGGTTTAATGCGTCGTAGCCATACTGTAAATTGCCGCCATGCGCATTGCGCACTTCCTTAATCAAACCATTGCTGTTCCAACTCATTTGTTTATTGCCGTCGCGCAAAAGCCTGCCCGCCAAATCGTAGGTGTAATTATCGGAGGCCTGGTTGCTAATATCAATGCTGCCAACAGCCGTTACCGCATCTAAAATATGATTCAGTTGGTTGCTTCCGCTGTTGTAAGCATAGGTAAGATTGTCGATATCGGCTCCTGTTTGGTCTTTTCGAACCAACCGCATAATGTTGCCGTTGGCATCGTAAGACAACTGCATGCCAAAGGCATTGGTAAATGCACCCGAAACAACATTGCTCGTTAAAGCGCCGGCATCTGAAATAGTCTGCATGCGCTCAAGCTGTCCTGTTTGATCGTATCGGAAACCACGTGCCATAGGTGTAGCATCAATAGCAGGAATGGTTGAAACCATACTGCGTATAAATCCATTGTAGAGCGGCTTTGCAAATCCACTTTCGAGTTCACCACCTGCAAGTGTATAGAATTGCACCGCCTCGGCGGAAATGGGCGAATAATCGCCGCCAAAGAAATTTAACGACTGACCAAAAACATCAGGAACAAAAAACCTTCCGCTTTCGGCTAAACCATCGCCGCCCATATCGAACTCGGGCTTGCAGTTACCGCTGTTTATTGCTTTCAACATGCCATTGATGGTATAAGCGTAATCGATTCCCTGTACATTCTCCGAACCCAGCTCCACGCGTGCCATCGGACCATGTTTGTAATAGTAATACCGCGCTTCTGTTTCGCGAAGCAATTCGGGTTCGTTCGGGTTTGTACCGGTCTGAACAAGCACCATACGCCCATCGGCATCGTACTGATACCAATGAATCAATTGATCAGAATGATTTTTCTGGTACCATACACGATCAACTTTGCCGCTTAATGGGTTGTAGTCGTAACTTATGCGCTTAACATTCGCTCCGGTTGTGCTTGCCGGCAGCATGGCGAAATGTTGCACCACCTGCCGAGCGTTGCCTAACGCATCATAGTCAAAATCCATGGCATGGCTTAACGTTGTCGGGCTGTCGAAAGCCTCAATTGCAGCGACCCTGTTCCGCAATTTTTTAGGCGTAGTGGAAAAAAGCGCCAGCCCGGCCGAAGGCATTGCATCGTAGCGTGTGCGCTTGATTTCTGTTTTTCCGCTTGCCCCAGTTGTGGCAGCCAGGTAATCGCTATACCGTTGAAAGGAAGGGATAATGCCTGAATAAGGCCGGCTACCCGACTCTATTATACGGCCAATTTTATCGTATACGGTATATACTGCAGTGTTTGCAGCGCGTTGTGCAGCATCCTGACTAAGAATGGCCCTTCCGTTTTCGTCGTAGCAAATTCTGGAAACGCCTTCATCGGGTGCCGATTTCTCGATTAATTGGTTGAACGAATTGTACCGATACGTTGTGGCCAATGAGTGGGAGGGCACATAGTTTGTTCCGTCCATACGGGCATTTCGGGTTCTGTATATACCGGTTGCATCCAACAGACGCACGCCCGATGGAGGTATTGTCTTAACCAGTTGATTTGACCGATCGTAATACATGAGGGTTACCTGATACACCGCATCTGTATAGTGCGCATTAAACGATTCTGCAGCCGAAAGGCAATGTCTGATGAGACTTGCCCGGAATGAATCTGCCACAGCAAGGAGTCGGTCTTCGGCATCGCGGCGACGGTTGTTTTCTGCAACTGTCTCGGCATCGCGTAAGCAGTTGGGTTCAAATTCGAGCTTCGGCATCGTAGGCAAGCAGCAAAGTGCCGTAGTAGGGCCTTTAACCTGATGACAGCAGTCGTAAACCGGGTAGCACGATGTGCCCGCAATTTTAAATATGGCTCCGGCGGCGGATTTTGCCGTTAAAATAAAATCTACAACCGAGCATTGTGTGGCGGTTGTTGGTCGATCAATGTCTATTATATCGGCAACCTGATTTAGACCAAATCCGGGGTTTAGAACCGTTAAGGTAAACGGACAGAGATAAGCACGTTGGTTATCGAATTGTGGATTCGGTGGCGCTGTATTATCCCAAACCTCGAGTACGGCCGTAAGTTGCTTTTCGCCTTCATTAATCGTTTTCATTCGCCACTTCCACAAATGCGCATTAGGCGCACGTTCGCGAAGTCCTTCGCCCAAATAGGGTGTTCGTCCCCTGCGTCCGCGCAATGTAAGATTGGTATTGCGGTAACGACTGCCCTGGAAAAGGTACTTCATCAATACAGCCATGTCGTCGGCTGCGGAAGTTTTATCGCAAACCTGGGTGTTTCCACAGCTTCTGAAATTCATGCAGGTACTGCTGCCGTTTACTTCAAAGACCAAATCAGAAGCAGTGTGTGCACGAATTTGAAATGTATTGTTTGCCGTGCCTGCAGTCTTAAAACAATCGAATCGTACAATACTATCCCACGCCATTGCGGTGGTTTTATTCAGATTAATTTCGCATTGAGATCCGCGGGTAGTATTTACCGTAAAGACGATATCGTTGGGATTGGCCACCGTATTCCACTGATAACTTAGGGCTAGCGAATCATCAAAGTAACGGGTGAACGGCTTGGAGAAGGCGAGAGGGGTAACGGAGGGTAGCGATAGGCTTTGGGTTAATTTTCGCTCCGCAACAAGGGCGTTTAACCAGGCAGATAAATCAAAGCCTGCTGCACATCCTCCGCAGTATTCGCCTGCATCGGCAATCGTAGCTTTGCGCCATTCCACGAGGGTTTCGATTGTAGCCGTATCAACATCTGTCGGTAACATGGCCAATGCGTCGGTATTTTCATTGAAACGTTTGGTTTTATCGGCAAACATCGGATGGGCAATGCTTCCGGCGGTTGTTCCGATTTGGCGGTTATCGAAATAACCATTGCTCAAAATCCAGCTTCTTCGCACATTGTCGCGTATTTTGTTTCGCTTCACTCGGTAAAAGTCTTTGTAAAAATTCCACTCTTTATCCGCCGTTGCAGAATTTCCATAGAGTGTTTTTCCACGGGCACATGCATTCAACTCGGCATTACTGAAATTCGCATTGTTACAGTGTACGGTTGCATAGGTTGCCTCTTCGATACTTAAATTGGCAAAGCCGGCAAGCGGCATATAATTCGTTAACTCATTGCTCATTGTTGGCAATGCGGTAGGATTTGAAACGAAGAACGGATCGGCAGCGGTGCGGTTTATCAGGTTTAAATCGCGCGCTTTGGCATATGTTGAAGTGAGCGTTAAAAGCGTATCGAAATCATTAAAATTGCTGTTGTTGATACACCACAGGTAATACGGATATTCGGGATGGTAAACCACCAACGAACTGGCAAATTCAGGTTTCCAGTAACGGATAAAGTCTTCGGTGTACTCGAGGTATTTGGGCTTAACAAAGCGTTTCCCGTCGCGCTCAAGAATTTCAATTGCACGATGAGCCGGTAGGCCGTCGGCTTGGATTTCGATGTAAGCGGTTGAGCCATCCTGATTCTGATAATCAAATGCCGGATTGCGCCAATTGGCATTCCGAATGGGAAGGGCATTGGAACTATCGTTCATGATAGAAACCGGGAAAATTTTAGGAGCAATAATTCCGGTTGGATAAGCCACATCGCGGTATGTTGTATCGCGGTACTCGGCATACTGTCCGCCCGGACTCACATCGGCCAACATTGCCGTTAGCGCAGTTTCGCAAGGCGAGGGCAATTTTGAAGGGCAAACCGGCATGCAGGAACCATCGTTTTCGGCGAGACGCGTCTGCGGAATGCTCATGTTTCTAATGCTTCCATCGGCTTGGGTAACCTGAAATGTGCGAGCCGGGGTAACGGGAACGCGTGCGCAGGTATTGCATTCTGCCATGCAGGGATTGCTGCCCGGAGCGAGGCCTGCAGTTGGATAAAATTCTTCTACAGGACGAATACAGAGATTGTTTGCCCGGTAATCGGCCATGTATGTATCGATGGCATGGGTGTTTACTGTTAACCGCTTTGTTATAAAATAATTGCCGGAAGCAACTGAAGCAATAGTTCCTTCGAAAGCAATGGGCGCGGCATTGCATGCATTCACCGGACTGAGTGAGCCGATTGTTTGTGTTCGCCCCCAAATAGAATCGCCGCAACTATTTCGTACTATGATGGCCAAATCATAAATGCAGTCGTAGCAAAATGACGTGCTGTTGCAATTCGTGCCCGATAAAGTAGGCGGTGTAAGAGCATACGAAAAACGCAGCGAAGTTGGCTGGCTTATTAAAATGCTTTTCAGACTCACAAGGCTCGAGGAGGTTTCGTCGATATGATTATCCTCTTCAATCAGATGCAAGGTTATGTTGGTTGAATCGTTTTTGGGTACTGCAGCATATGCCGCTGGAGTTGCGCCCGAAAGCGCTGTTGCCACCAAATTGCCTCTAATGTCTTTGTATTTTAGATGTATCTGTCCATTTTCGTCGGTTAGCATTTCTTTTTTGTAATGCGATGCATCGCCGGCATCGGTACCAAACATGCGGTCGAGCTCGTCTTGAGCCGGTGTACCATAAGCAATTCTTGTTTCGTGACTGCTCCCAATTTTTAAGTCGGGACCGGCCTTTGAAATGGCAAGCGGTCTGTTGGTCTTGTCGGGAGTATACAGTATCTGGGTAAACGGATAGCCCTCAGCATCCGGAACAAATGCGTTAAATCCTGTTTTATCGGGATTGTTTGGTGAATAATACTGCGCGGCGCCCGAAGAATTGGAAAAGGGCTCGGGTGATACCGAACAAGCATCACGGTCGGTATCAAAATCGAGCCGACTGTATGGACGATTTTCTGTATTTCGGTTCAGATTAGGCTGATAGCCAATCTTTGGCTGGCTCGATTTGTAATAAAAAATGCTTTCGATTCGCGATAAATCAAAGCCGGCCGAACTTGGCAAATCGAACAAGGAAAAATTATCGTTGAGCGGATTGCCCGAACCGCTAGAAGGCCTTGAACCGGCTGAAGCTCCTTCTGCAAGCGGTTTTATAGGAGCAGGAAGCACCTGAATGGCCGGTCGACCCTGGTGGTCGTAAATCGTCTCCGACACAATCAGGTTTTGGTCGGTGTGTGCAGTGGAGACAGCCTGTCTTGCGCGCAATGTTCCATCCATATACTGAATGGCGTCTTTACGCAAGTCTTCGCCCGCAAATGTTGTGATGAAGTGCCAATTCATTTTGTCGCCTTCGTGCGGCTTTAAAACCTCGAAAACATGTTTTGCATCAGAAGGCAAAGAATTGCCCGAATTGGGTAAATTCCACAAACCATAGGCAGGCTCATCGAAAGTGCTCCCCTGCAAACCTATTGCACGAACCCGAGCGATGATATATCCACGCTCAAAAACCTGAGGAATTTCGATTTCGTTCTTCTCGGTGGTAATGCGTGTACTGTTGAATCGAAAATTGTACGGAATTGCCGAAGACGGTTTTCGTGTGTTGCCGGCCCCATAATTATCTACAAAAAGGTATTCGACATCGTAATGGTGTGCCCAGTCGAGTTTCTCCCAAACATATTTTACATACCCACCATTATCAGACGATTTGAATTCAACGACCGCAGGAGCCGCCGCAAGTTGGGCAGACGTTGGCGTTAGGTACTTCTCGGCCTGGTAGTAGAGATATAGCCTGAACGTTGAATCGCCGGCAGCAAAAAAAGCCGGACTCGAGTTCTGTTTTGTTACCGAAACCTCGGCCCAGATCGCATCCGGAATCTTAAAATAATCTTTTGCCTTGTAGCTGTTATCGCCGGGCGAGTATTGAATGTTAAGCGGATATACTTTGGTGCTTAGGCTACCTGAAGCCGAAGTTTTATACTTAACAGAACACTGAAGCGTGATGTTGAATGGCGTAATTGAAGGACGTTCGACATACGGATTAACAAATAAGGTTGCCGATACACTGCGTCGAACAGATTTCAACGCGGCCGAAGCAGAAGCGTTTGCCGTTCCGTCTTCGTTGAGGAGTTCGCGGTCGAAAACCTTGCATAAAATCGGTTCCGATACACTTGCCGCTCCCAATTGCATTGGAGTATAGACCACAGATGCGGGATCCTCAGTCTGTGCTCCTGCATAAAGCCCAATAAATAAAAGAAAAAGCGAAAACAGATTTTTCATTACTCCCTGATTTTGGGTTTCGATGAACGTATTTCCTGAAGCGTTATTATTTTCTCGTCGGTTTCCTTTTTGGTTCTTACCAAATTACCTTCGTTGTCGTACTCATAAAACGTTGCAAAATTATTCTCGTCGAGCATAGCCATCATGCGCAACGAGAAGGGGTCATACACAAAGGTTTTCATGCTGCTGTTGAAGGGCTGTACACGGATGTCATCAAACCAAGTCTGGCTGCCATTCGCGTTGAGTTGAATGCTCAAGCTTTGAACATTTGTCGGAACTTTAAACACCGTGTTAACCTGTTTCCAGCCGTCTACACTTTTACCCTCTGCTTTTGCCGAAACCAGTGTTATATCGGTGCCGCTAACCGTTCTTGCTTTAACTACAATGTCGGCTGCATCGAGAAGCGACCCGGCCCCTCCCAGCAGGGCGCTGTTTATAAGGGGCTGGCTAAGGCCAAGACTATTGCCGATGTTTAAAATTGTTCCGGTGTTTATTGAGCCCATTGTACCGCCACCCGATTCGGGTAAAGCAGGACTGATCGCACCTGTTGAAGATGAAACGGCACCGGGAGCGCCTTTGCTAAGCCAGGCACTCAGAAAAAACGTTGTCGTATCGGGCACAAAAGGCTGAATAAGGTGGCCTTGGTTTGCATTGAACCTTCCGCCACTAATTGCTGAAGCTGATGGCTCCTCCACCGCTTTGTATTTTCTGTTCAGCGTAACGCTTGAACTTGTGCGCAGGCATGACATGCCCGAATGACTTACGTCGCTTACAATTTTAGCGCTGGTTGTATCGAAGCGGAAATGCGGTTGTAGCGTGCAATCGTTCCATGGATTATCGGCTATGTTCTTGTATTGATAGTCTTCAAATCCATCGAATGCAACCGATGTGTAACGCGCATTGCTTGCCGCAAGAATCGGACGCGAAAACCCATATCCAAACACCTCACTGCTATGAATGCCAAGGCTATTTCTACTTTCGATATTGCGGCCAAACGGATCGTATACTGTTGCCGATGCAGCCAGTTGCCAATTGGCTCGGTCGGGATGGCCGATTTCTTTAACCCGAATCGGGAAATTGGTAAAAAACGATTTAAACCCATTGATTGTGCCCCCCTCTGCTGTTGTGGAAATGGTTCGCTCTGATCGGAAGGTGTAATCTGATTTTTTACGCCAACAGCCTAAGATATCAGCCACAAAGGGATTAACAGTACCACTGCCGGCTGCAGAGCAGGTCAATTCTCCTTCGCCAACATAGCGTTCGCTGCAAATAATTAATGGGAAACAATCGAAATGCACGCGAACACGTGCTGTTTTTGTCTGATAGGTAATTGCCGCTTGGTTTCCAATTATTGCTTCACGATACGTTAGAGTACCAAGTGCGCTGTATGCATTATCGCAGGCTGCCCGGTCTGAATCGTCGGTAAGCGATAAATCTATTTTAAGATCGGTAACATTATCGGGGAAAAGACTCGTGCCATCAGCCATTTCCACACTGAAGCCGCAGGTTGTGCTGTCGCTATTTATCAATTCGCCGCGGAATTCGGATGCGCCTTCAAAACCATTATAGGTTTGTGGCATTTTCCGCGTCATGTAGTTTACAAAACTCCCGAATGTCGCATAGACTCCACCCGATAATGGTACACCTGTTTTTGTAAAATCGCCGCTCGACATAAGCGATTTCAGAAAATCTGCTAAAGCTGAGGCGGTTTTAAGACCCGATTTGTTTGCAGTTTCACGACATACACATTGGTATTGAGGCAACGTGGTTTGAAAGGCGGCATAGGTTTGCCATACATCGCTGAACTCTACTGCTGTTGCCCCAATGATGCCCTCAGTTGGAAATTCGAGTCTTTTAGACAAACCGGATGTAACTACCGGATTTGCTAAAGAGTAAAGTGAGCCTGCCAACTGTGATTGATGATTTCTACGACCGCTCCGAATTATTTCAACCGTATACGAACCCGGACTTGTGATAGGATTTCCATTTTGGTCTATCAAAGAAATTCCTGCAGCGCTGACGCCAAGCACCCAAGCTTTTTGTGCCGGTGCAGCTACCCTGCGTCCACCGAAACCGGGCAATAATTCGGGTACCATGGGTGCATAGTTATGAATGAGTAATTCGTCGCCCACATGAAATACAGTTCTAAAATCGCCTAAGGCCGGAAGGTTAACCGATAAACGACGACCCTGGTTTTTGAATGCCCCATCCATCCCGCTGTAGACCCAATAAGCTGGTAATTGAATTGAATATTCCTTTTTCCCAAATTCATTTTCAGCCTCGGTAACAAGCGCTTCGCCGGTTTGTGCATCAAAAACAGTTTTAGTTAGGCTTACATTGGCGCCATTGTTATAACTGAGAACGCGGTCCAAAATGCCATTTCGGTATAGCACTTTTGTATAGGTGATGGCACGATAACGTTTCATCGAATAGTTCATCATTGGATAAACCATTGGGAAGAACAGTGGCAACATGGCTGCCATGAAGCCGTCGGTATTTATAGCGGCTGCCGGTGCATAGGTTTCGGATACGCTTTCGCGCGCATCGACATAGAAATCGTATTCAAGACCAAGATTTCCGTAGTTTACTTCTCCATTTTCGGGATTTACAAGTAAAACATAATTGCTGAGCCGGTTGTCGGTCCCGGTATGGTAAAAAAACTGCTGTCCCGATATTGGATTCAATGAATCGGTTTCCTGAAAAACATGTACAGCCTTTTGCTGGCCATGCATGTTGTTTAATTCGATGCTGAATCCTTGAGAAACCGTGAATTGCTTTTCGCTATAAAATGGTGGCACAGGAACTTCGCGGGGGTTTACCTGTAAATCGGTCTGAAACGTGAGGCTTGGGAAATCTTTCGCTGTGTAAAATTCATGCACACTGAATCCCGTAGCATTGTTTGTAACATTTTCATACTGTAGGTTGCGCACCTTTACTTTACTGTATCCGACCATCGCCCCTGGAAAAAACGACTCGCCCACCGGACCCGTAAAATATAAGCTTTGGTCGATTGACAAGGGGGCTTCAATTGAGTAGCGCCGTGGTACAGAAAACGGGTTTTCTTCACTGTTTGTAGCAGGTTCATAGGAATTTACTCCACTGCTTATTTCAACTTCCTGTCCGCCCAAATTGGCTTTGGTGGTGTATAAATATTCTGTGCCATATGTAGCCTCTGTTCCTGCCGTTCCGCTCATAATGTCCCAATTGTCACTTACCGTTATTTTCTTTACCCGAGCACCACCACCAAACTTTACCAGATTGGGGCTAAAGAGCCTGATTTTGCTTTTGCCCAATTTAATTCGAGCGGCATGCTTTCCGTTGGCGAGCACTTCATACGGATTTCGGTAAAACCCTTCGATTGAACTTAGCGCAGCTGCCATTGATTCAACAAAGGCCGCAGGATCATCGGTCATCGGACTTGGATCGTTGTAAATCATTTCGGGCATGCTTTTATTGATTTTCTGCCATGCGGTCTTTGCAAAAGGGTGTACACCATCTGGAATCTCGGTATTTGAGTCGCCCGCAGTTAAACGGGGCAGCTTAACCCATGCATACTGATACGGTCCCGATGCTCCTTCGGTACAGAACCCAATGTTGTTGTTTATTAAAGCGAAATTGCAAGGAATAAATCCGTCGACCTTTTCATATTTATTTTGCCCTTCGCCTCCCAATTCCATCTGGGCGGTGAAATACAATTCTTGCATGCCTTCAAAGTAACGCTCCAATACTGCGGGGTCTGATGTCGGAAATTTCAATTTGAATTTTGCGTAATTGTAAACGCCGCCTTCATTGTATACGACAGACTCTGAAGGAATTTCGGAAGAAGGCACGTTGTTTTTATCGGATTCGCCTGTGAGCGCATAGAGGGTAAAGAGCTCCATGGCGCGTTTATTCTGCACATAGGCAAAATCATCACTTTCGTAGGTAACCTTAATGTGAGCGCCTTCGGGAGTTTGAATTGCATTAAGCAACCAGGCCGAAGCGTAACGATCGGCTTTTTCTTTGGTTAATGACGCATACGAACCCACATCTTCACCAGGCATTTTTTCGATGTAGTTGCCCCATTTGTCTACCGATTTGGGCTTGTAATCGGGATTTACTTCACTGTAAGAAAACACATAGGGGCTGCGGCTACCGCGTTCCGAATTGCCATACGTAAAATAAATGCCGGTGAGCGTAAGTTTGCCAAGCCCTTCTTCGACAGCACCCGGAACACCTTTACACAAATCGTATGAATAGGTAAATACAACCTTCTTTAGCGGTGTGCATCGATCGAGGTCTAAAAGCCGCTCGCTTTTGGAGAACAATTTAATAGAATCGAGCTTTTGCAAAGTTTTGTTGGGGTCATTGCCACCATCCTCGTCTAAAACAGAACAGGCATCCTTGCGATTTGAATAATAAAATTCTGCTACCAGGTTTCTGCTTTCTACCGAATGTACATACCAAACCTCTTTCGCTCCATAACTAAAGCTTGCATAGTTGTCTTCATCGTCGCTTTTTTTATTTTCCTGATAATGGGCCAAGTTTTTACCATTCGGGGTTCGCCACTTGTAATTACTGTGTGCAAGCCTATAATTTATTTTGGTATAGTTCCCAAAATCGTCTGGCGTGGGTCCGTCGCCTGTTAAATCAACATAATCATCGGCCAAAACCCCGCTAAGCAACCAGGCATGGGGGTAGGCCGGTCTGGTTTCGCACTCAAAAAACCGATCGAGCCCAAAGTTATTTCGAATGGTGCGTGCGTGGTAATTTCCGCTGTAGGAAATTTGTTTGTCACTGTCGGGTTCGGCAGAAAATCCACTCACGTTAAACGTGTAATCTGATTCAAAAAGGGTATATGCAGGAATTCCGTATACGTAGCGCGCGCCATCAGTTCGGGTAACGGTAATTTCGCTCAAGTGATGCGCCTTTCGGTGATCCGTTTTCCGTTGAATATAATTCGGCTGAAGGTCGTTAGGCACATCGTTACGGTCGGCCCAAACCGGCGAAACACCTGCCGGATATGTTTTTATGGATTTATTGAGGCCGTGGTGGCTTGCCTCCTGCGCATTGAGAAATGAAAAATGTGTATTCCTGATTTCCCGCTTGTCTCTTAAAACATGATCGGGGTTAAATTCCGCGTGAGCGCGGCCTGCGCCGAAAACAAAATTTCCGCTGGTTGTTCCATCGCTGTTAACCTCGGCCCTGATAGGCCGCTCATTTCCAATGGCATTAAACTGCTCGGGGTTCGCCATTGTGGTAGCCTCTCCTAAATTCTTAAAGTAAACAGGCTCGTATTCCGATTCGTTTTCTCCCTTAAAGGAAAACACAGAATTCCACCTGTTGCCTTCCTCCCATTTTTTGGATTCGCTGTGTGTGTAAATAATCTGAAGATCTGCACCGGCCTTGACCATTTGCCCGACTCCCAACTCTGCGCCAACAGTACCGGCTGTATTGTTCTGGTGTAAAAAGGGGTCGTGTAACGTTCCAACATCGCCTCTAAAAGGACGAAAACTGCCCTCTATGCCATGCCCATTCACAGAATATACATCATACGTAAACTGCGCAACAGGCAAGTTTGGTAATTCTGCTCTGAATGCCCTGTCTTTTTCTCGGTTAAAATCCAACAATTCGCGGCGTGATCCGGCATGTTCAGAATAGATATAGCCATAGGCAGGAACCGAATCATAATTGGTTTGCAGGTATGTTTTTGAATAATGTCCTTTTAACGTGCCCGAAATGTGTGTCAGGGGCAACTCGCCGCCAAGCTTGAGCCTCCAACTAATGGCGTCGGTGTTTTTTGAAACCTCCCAGGCCGGCGACATACTTGGTGAGTTAAATGAAATGGGAAATTTTGAATTAATGCCATACGAGCCTTTAACCATAACATTGTGCCCGCCGAAATTGCGCTCCTTACCGAGTGTGTATTTTGCCGATGGTGTAAAAGACAGGGATTTTATTCCTTCTCGCGCATTTACATCGAGGCCCAAAGCGAGACCGAGCTGGGCGCTCTGCTTATTTTGAGAATATTTACCACTAAAATTAGCCCCGAAACCATATCCCGCACCGGTTTTATTGTTGAGCGAAAAGCTGCTTCCCAGCGAACCCTCCAAGTTAAAATCGCCCGATTCGCCGCCTAGAGAAGATGCGATATCCATTCCCAAGTCAATCTCCCAGCCATCATAGGTGCTTCGCGAAACACTCAATTCGGTTCCGCCCGAAACAGAGGCCTGTAAATCGCCTGTTGAAAATCCTGTTATTTCGACATCAACACCAACTGCTGCACCACCCTCCTCCTGCGGGCGCATGTTAATTTCTTTCTTAACCAGATCACCTTTGTAGTCATCGGGTAATCCGCGGACATCGCGGCTAATCGAACCCACATCCAAGCTCCAGCCCAAGCCAACGCAAGCAGCTTCGCTCTCCATTTTCACAGCCTCACTCGAATACGACATCGAAATCGGGTACCCGCCTACATCAAGCAAATCGATACCATAACGAAAATTTCCATTAAACAAATTAACCAAATTGGCATTTCCGGCCTGCTCAAACTTCTGCAATTCGGGCGATGAAGGACCGCCGTCTGATTCAATAGGAGAACAGCTCCCAGCATGTGTGTCATTTTTTAAAGAATCGCCTGCTATTGCATAATTTAAGCGCACAAACAAATTTCTAGTACTCAATATATTCGCAAAAACCTGCGATGAGAAAGTGATTTGAAAATATTCTGCCAAAAGCAGTAGTGTTGCAATACGAGCAGCGTTGCGTCGAAAAGTTTTCATTTTCAAATCAGTTAAGGAATTTGAACAAGGCTTTCTGGATATTTCCCTGCGGATCGGTTACTTGAATTTCGTAGCGCTTGCCCGAAATTAATTTTCCTGTGCTCGCCATATCAATGCGGTAATAGTTTATTCCGTAATGCGCATCGAGCAACTGACTATACAAGACTTGCATGCGTGAATCAAGTATACGAAAGCCAATTTGCCGCTGGTCGAACCGGTTGTTGTATTGAAAATTCAAATGGCCTTTATCGGTTACGCTGTAATTATTCCCCGGCACTGCTTCATTTTTTAATGAAGGCTTGGTATTCTGAGCTGCATTGCCTGCGATATCAGGGATGCAAAAATAAAAACTGCCGGGTTCGCTGATTGCTACAGTTTTGTTGTTAATCTCTGCTGATATAAGCCAGGTATAGCGATGATTTGGCCTGAAATTACGGGCATTTATGCCGTATTGCACAATCGGTGTTGGAATTCCATTTCGTTCATAAAACAAGGGGTTGGTTTGCGTTGCACTCAATGTGGTTTGAACATTCTGAGACTCATATATTCTCAAGGTATAGGTAAAATTTTGGCCCTTAAAAACAGGGGGAGGCAACCAGGTAAAATATGGATAGGCATCGCAAAGCGTATCTTCATTTTCGGGACTAAGCAAAATGGGGGGCGTATACGAATCGACCGAAAAGCTGTAACAAACATTGCCCAACTCCGAGCTGTCGGATGCTGAATACGCTGTAATGCACAAGTCATAATCGCCGGCCGGAAGCCCGTTTGTTTGAATACCATACTGCCTCAATTGTTCGTCTTGATACACGATATCAAATGGCTCGAGTCCAACATAGTTTTGGGTGCCGAAGGTGTTCAAGCCGGGAGAAACGAATCGGGACCGACTTCTGATTTCATAGATTTTACCGCGCGACGCCTCGGTGGCGACCCCGTAGAAATAAGCGTTTACTGCAGTATTCGCGGTATTCGTAACAGACAGCTTCCATTCGTCTCTTCGCGACAGATTGTATTCGCTTCCGGGAATAATTGAAAGTTGAAAGCTCTGTCCGGACAACCGAACCAATACAAAAATCAATAATGCAGACAAGCGATACCTCATGAGTCTAACAAATATTTTAAACCCAAATTAAAATTTGGTTGTTAAATTAAAACTATGGTGCACACTTATTCGTGAAAATAATTGCCCGAAGCATTGTTCGAAAACACAACCGAACCCGGCAAGGTAATTTCGGGCGATGACATGGTGGCATAAATGCCGTAAGCAATGCTGCCACTAACGGTTGCATCGGCAATGGTAAAGCTGCCGGCCGACCAAGAACCTGCCCGAATATTCCCTTTTTGATTGGTGTTTCCGGTATATGAACTGCTGCCTCCAAAAGAAATATCGGCAAACTGGATGGCGTTTTCGGGACGCTCACTTTGAAAGGCAATTCCTTTCCATGCGCCCGGCAATTGCGCCTCGCCGGTAAGCGTAATTCGTTCATCAACGGTTCCTACAATCCGCATCCACGAACCGGTTGAATAATCGCCGGTGCATAAACCGGCATCTCCTGCAAAATGAATGGTTGCACCGGGGTTCACCGTTAAATTTCCGTTATCGCCATAATAACCCGCCGAAACTATTTGTTCGATATGGTATGGAATGGCTGTTTTTAGCCAAATATGATCGCCGTAAAGTCTTCCGCCACGAATGTGGATGTATTGTTCGGCATTGCTTGTATAATTACTACCCGTGCCATCGAGCGCAGCAGCCGTGGCACCAAGAATGTTTAAGGGATACCTTCCGCATTCTGAAATACTATTTGCCTGATAAACCGAAATGGGATTCTGTGAATCGGTATCCATTCCTTCAATATAAATACCATCTGAAGCGCTCTTACTGATGGTTGTATTGATAATTTTTACCAGCGAAGATTGGCGCAGTCTGATTGCCGCTTTAATTGCTGCATTTCCATCAAACGAAGTAGACCCCGTATGGGAAATAACGCAATAGCGAAGTTCGTTTTCGGGACTGTTCGATTTAATATACAATCCTTGCCATACACCCGCCTGTGCTGTTGACCCTTGAAAAACAACAGGGGCGCTAACAGTTCCTGCCGCTACAAGAGAGCCGTTGTTTTCAATTGTTATTGAGGAGTTGTTGGCGCATTGTATTACAACACCGGGCGCGATGGTTAGCTTGGCCGATACTACCAAGTCACAATTCAAAATGTAATCGATACCCTCACCGCGGTCTTCCCACACTGTAGCCGTATTAATTTCAGTACATGGGATGTTTGGATCGATGCTTTCTTCTTCATCACGCCGACACGAAGATGTTACCAAAGTAAGCGCAGTAATTGCAGAAAAGGAAGTGGTTGTGAATAAGCGAAAGAATTGCGTTTTCATAGGTTGAATGTGAATTTGTGCTATACAAATGTGTTCTATTCTGTGGTAATAAAATCGGCCGCTTTATAAGTGGTAGAATTAAAAATACAATTGGCTACTTTTTCGAATTAAGTGGAATTGACATTTTACAGGATCTTTGAATTACATATTTAAAAAATCAAGGAACTCGTCTTTCTTTCTGCGCGAAACCGCTAGTTCGGCTCCGTTTACCATTTCAACAAACCCTCCATCGTTTTTCGAGAACTTTCGCAAATGGTGCACGTTGATCAACGAAGAATGATGAATGCGAAAAAATCCTTTTTCGGACAGTATTTTTTCAAACTCGCCTAACGCTTTTGATGATACCAACTTGCTGCCATCCATTAAATGCAACTCACAGTATGATCCATCAGAAGTACAGTAAATGATTTCTTCAGGCTCCAGAAAATAAATCCCTTTATCTGTTGAAATGCTCACCTTTTTAAGCCCTTGTTGTGCCTTCATAAACTGAAGTAATTCCTGAATTCCCGATTCGGGATGCTCCTGCGAATCGAGCACTTTTTGAACCGCCTCTTTCAATTCATCACTGTCGATAGGCTTAAGCAAGTAATCAACTGCTGCAACGCGAAATGCTTTCAGTGCATATTCGTTGTAGGCCGTAACAAATATTGTTTTAATCCCTTTATTTTGGAGTCGCTCCACCAGCTCAAATCCGTTCATCCGTGGCATTTCGACATCCACAAACAGAATGTCGGGCCGGAGTTCCGGAATTTCCTCAAGTGCTTCAAGCGGAGCGGTGAAGGTTTTTATCACAGCCACTTCAGGGCAATGTTTTTCGAGTGTGTAGCGAAGGAATTCTATCCCTTTCGCTTCATCATCAACTATTACAGCCTGCAATGTGTCTTTCATAACTATTATGGTTTGTTTCGTATGGCAATTTTAAGTGTAACCCGCGTGCCGCAAGGGGAGCCGCTGTCATCTGTTAAATCTTCAACGCTTACCGAATCTTCGGTTTCGGTATTCTGACCAGCATTAAAATTTACGATCCGCTGCCTGGTAATTGCCAGCCCATAGGACTTGGTCTTTAACGATGATTTACTTTTTAATTCGGCTGCAGCGGTGCGACCAATTCCGTTGTCTTGTATTTTAACAACCAAATGGCTATCGGCTTCGAAAATATCAACCATTAACTTTC
>JBKCFX010000386.1:0-8951 GCA_046303595.1 Bacteroidia bacterium | reverse complement strand
TAACAGGATTGTTCGTTGATGCGGGCTCAAGACTTTGGTCGAGCAACTGAAATGGAATAGCAGAAAACGAAGCCTTCGGAATTGAAAACGAATAAAGTACGCGATCATCGAGACGGCTTGTGATTGTTGAAACAAGCGTTCCTGAAGAAAGTATAACGTCGGTAATATTGAGATTACCATAATTGAAGCGCACCAAATCGTTCAGGTTAAGCAACTGAAAACCCGAGGGCAAATTGAAATTAATGGGCAGAGCAAACGAATCTCCGATGGTGGTATCGGGAATTGAAAAAATCGAATCGGTGGGTAAAAGACTTAGATTCGATTCGAACCGCACCACCAGCGGATCACCCGGAGCACTGATGATGGTGGAGTCGGCCAAGATATCATCGAGTCCAAGACGAGCCTCTGCCAAGGGGGTAATAACATCAATATCCCAGGATGTTTGTTCATCGGAGCGGCAGGCTGTCAAAAATAGGACTGAAACTACAGCCAAAAATCGCAGGTAGATTTTCATACGTGGCTAAGTTACCGAATCTGCGGCGTAAAATAAAAAAGCCGGCAAAAAACCGGCTTTAATTCATGCTAATCTGAAATGATTAGTTCACAGTAATGGTGTACGTATTCCCATTGATGGTTACGGTTGCAGTATTGTCGCAGGTTCCGTTTCCATAATCGATGAGGCGTTCGGGGCGGTTCGACGGACTTACGGTTCGTGTTCCGCTAACAAACTGGCGACATGATCTTTTGAATGTAAGTGGGGAAGTAATGGTGCTTGTCCATGTGTCTCCGTTCACCTTTGTTCCGTTCGATGAACCTGTAATGGCGAACACATCGTCGGCAAAAATTCCGGGCGTATTGAAGCCTTCGAGCCAAGTGCGCGTGCGGCTTGCGGTCCAGGTAATTTCGCCTCCGTTCGATGCCAGTGTCATACTTGCGTTAACTTCGACGTTAAATACCGGTTGACCTTGTTCGTTATTCCCGGCATTGGTTAGGCGACGGTAACCCGACAACACATTTCCGTTTACAGAATATCCATCGGGCGTTATGGTGATAATTGTTCCGGTTGAAAAATATTCGCCGGTTTTGCTTATGATCAATTTACCTGCACGCGTTTTACCGTCGTTTCCGACACACCCCGGTCCGAAATAAATTAAAATCGTATAGGGATTTGTTGCGGATACGTTGGCGCTTGTGTCGACTGTAATTGTAGCACACTCGCTCAATAATCCATCGGCTTCTGCCAATCTCAAACCAGTGCTTCCTGTTTTGGCAACCTGATCGGCAATGTCGTTTGTTTCGTTGAAATACAATTCAACACTCGATTCATACTTGGCAGCGTTGGTATTGTTGTCCAACTGCTCTTTTCGGCAAGAACTCAGGCCCATCAAAATTCCTACGGCGCTAAGGGAGATTAATTTCAGTTTTTTCATACTAGTTAAATTTGGCGGAATGACCATGCAAAAATAACATGGTTTAATCTGCCCGATTATTTTCCAAAAATAAACACAGTTGGAATTTTATGCAGCTGTGGCAAGTCTTTTTTCCAATCACTGATTTTTTTCGTCTTACAAAAACCAGAGTCGCTGGTAAGGTTCGAGGCAATGCACAACAGGGTTTCTGCATTACAGCAAGCAAATATTGACTCAAGCATTTGTTCGTTGCGGTAGGGTGTTTCAATAAACAGCTGCGATGAACCTGATGCGTTGGCATCTTGCTCCAACTGTTTGAGTTTTGATTTTCGTTGGACACTATCAATTGGCAAATAACCGTGAAAGGTGAATTGCTGTCCGCTAAATCCTGAAGCCATCAGTGCCAGCAGAATAGATGATGGGCCGGGTAAGGCAATAACTTCGATGTGTTCACGATGCGCACGTTTTATCAACGCAGAACCCGGATCGGCGATGCCCGGGCAGCCGGCTTCAGACAAAATTGCAGCGTTTGAATGGGATTGTATTAACTTAATGTAGGTTTCAAGCTCAGACGGCGCAGTGTCTTTATCGAGTGTGAATAAATTGTGTTCTGTGAATTCTTTTTTATACCCTAAGCTTCTGAGAAATCGTCTTGCGGTGCGCTCATTTTCAGCAAACCAAATATCAATTGTCTCGAGCAATTCAAATTCTTTGGCACATAACCATTCTTTTCCTGCATCATCGCTTAGCGAGCTGGGAAAAAGATAAAGACAGGGCTTGGCTTGCAATCAGAGTTTGCTTACAATAATTCGGGCTGCTTCATCGAGCATTTTGTAGACCTCTTCAAAACCTTCGATGCTTCCATAAAAGGGATCGGGAACCGACATGTTTTTATCGGGACTTACGAGATTCATGATTAGATGCACCTTGGTTTTATCTTGTTCGTTGCGGGCAAGATTTAAAACGTTCATCATGTTCGATGTATCCATGACAAAGATGTAATGAAAATCATCGAAATCTTTGGACGTAAACTGCCGCGCCGAAAGTCCGGATATGTCGATACCTTTTTTCTGCAGCGTACGCACTGCGCGAAAATCGGGTGGCTCTCCGGCATGATAGCCCGAAGTGCCTGCAGAATCTACAACGATGCGGACGCCCGCCCGTTCAACATGTTTTCTGAGTATACCTTCTGCCATCGGTGAACGGCAGATGTTACCCAGACAAACCATGAGTACTTTTACAACTGTCAAAATAATTTAATTCTCATTTATTGGTTTCCAATCTTCTTCTCGATTTCTTCGATATACACTTTAAATTTCTTATCGGTTTCCATCAAGTTGTTTACTGTACGGCAAGCATGCAAAACGGTTGCATGATCTTTACCACCGCATTGTAAACCGATGCTTGCCAAGGAAGATTTGGTCATGTTTTTGGCAAAGAACATCGCAATTTGACGGGCTTGTACGACCTCTCTTTTACGGGTTTTTGATTTTAATAATTCGAGTGGAAGACTGAAATAATCGGATACAATTTTTTGAATGAAATCGATGGAGATTTCACGGGTGGTATTTTTCACGAACTTGTCGATCATCTGACGGGCAAGTTCGAGCGTAATGGCTTTTCGGTTTAGGGTCGATTGCGCAACAAGGGAAATGAGAGCCCCTTCGAGTTCACGAATATTCGTTGTGATGTTGTAGGCAAGATACTCAATAACTTCCTTCGGCATTTCGATACCATCGGCATAGATTTTCTTCTCAAGAATAGCGATGCGTGTTTCGAGATTCGGTACCTGAAGGTCTGCAGAAAGGCCCCATTTGAAGCGCGATAGCAAACGCTGCTCTAGTCCAACAAGTTCAATTGGCGACTTATCGGAAGTTAATACCAATTGTTTACCCGTTTGATGCAGGTGGTTGAATATCTGGAAGAAAATATCCTGCGTACGTTCTTTACCGGCGAAAAATTGCACATCGTCGATGATAAGAACATCAATCATTTGGTAAAAGTGGATGAAGTCGTTGTATGAATTATTCTTTACTGCATCGACGAACTGATGGCAGAACTTTTCAGACTGAACGTACAACACCGTTTTGTTGGGGAAGTTCTTCTTAATCTCCAATCCAATTGCATTTGCGAGGTGCGTTTTCCCTAAACCAACACCTCCATAAATAAGGAGCGGATTGAAGGCTGTGCCTCCCGGCTTGTTCGATACGGCAAATCCGGCAGATCGCGCCAAACGGTTGCAATCGCCTTCAATAAGATTGTCGAACGAATAATTTGGATTAAGCTGCGATTCCACATTCAACTTCTTCAAACCCGGAAGAATGAATGGATTCTTGATTGAATTGGAGTTCAAATCAATCGGCATCGAAACCTGCGGGTTCTTCGTCTTGGTATTTACTGCAGGAATGTTGATTGTATATGGATTAGAATTTCGGTAGTTGTTCTCCATGATGATGGAGTACTCCAAGCGACCATCGGGCCCGAGTTCTTTATTGATGGTTTTTTTCAATAAATCGATGTAGTGTTCTTCCAACCATTCGTAAAAAAATTGACTCGGAACCTGTATGGTTAATATGCTCCCGTTGAGCTTTACGGGCTTTATTGGTTCGAACCATGTTTTAAAACTTTGCTGATTCACATTGTCTTTAATAACCTCCAGACAGTTTTGCCATACTTTGTTAAATGATTTATCCATTCTTGCTCGAGAATATTATAGGTTGTTCTGATTTAGGTTTGATTCTGTTTTGCTTAGCTTAAGGAACAAAGCAAAACTGAGAGAGGGCAAATATTTACTAAAAAAACATTAAAAAAAAATTAAATTGCTATTGACTTTTTGAAAACTTCAATTTCGACTTTTTGCTCCGATTTGATGTTGCTTTGGCTACTAAAAATGCAGTTTAGATGGCCAAGTCTTAATCCTGCCCAACCTACCTGATTTACCACCACTTGTTTACCTAACTTATTGCTTAAAATATCGGGGGTTTCAAGAAATGTATGGGTATGTCCACCCAAGATAAGGTCAATATTTTCACTTTCTGCAGCAAGAACCTTATCCGACACTTTCGCATCGGCATACGAATATCCCAAATGCGATAAACAGATTACCATCGAACAGCCCTTTTCGCGTTTTAAGCGAGTGGCTTCTTCGTTGGCTTTCGAGATTGGATCGAGATAAACCAAACCCGCGTGGTGTTCAATAGGAATAAACCCTTTCAGATTGATACCAACTCCTGTGATTCCAATTTTTACCTTGCCTCGCTTAAATACCACCGATTTACGCACTAGATTTTCGAGTGGCGTCCCCTTCAATTCATAGTTGCAGTTAACAAATGGAAAATCGGCCAATCTCATAAGACGCGCCAAGGCCTCCATGCCATTATCGAAATCATGGTTCCCCATGGTTGCTACATCATAACCCATAAGATTCATCAACTTTATCTCGGGCTCGCCATGGTAATAATTGAAATACGGAGTGCCTTGAATAATATCGCCGGCATCGAGCAAGAGCACATGTTCCGATTCTTTTCGAAGTGCTTTGATCAGCGATGCCCGGCGCGCTGCACCTCCCATGGAAGGGAATTTCGGATCATTCTCCGGAAAAGGATCTATGCGGCTATGCCAGTCGTTGGTATGCAGAATACTGATTTGGGTTTGCGTATTCCTTCCCTTCAGACCAAATCCATATATATGTCCTGCACCGATAGTCAAAGCGCCAGCGCCCAGCAAGCGCAGTACTTCACGGCGATTGTAATTTCGTAATTCTTCCATCCTTTGCAGGTTTTAAAGTATCTCCGATTGCATTCACGGCAACAATGGCCTGTTCGATTCCATCGCGCACTTTGGGACCGGTCCATAGTAATTTCTGGTATCCAATGGTATACGAATCTCCTCCGTTCACTAGGTAATCTGAGGTTAGCAGGTAAATCAGCCCATCCGATTTTGGGGTAATGGATGTTCCGGACCATGATTGTAATTGATTGTTTTGGTTGATTTCCATCCGCAAGCCGGAAATTGGAGCACCACCTCGTTTGGCAATTTGTTCGAGTAAACCCTTGAATTGCGATGAATCCATGGCAATCAACTGAAGTCGATTCTCGAAGGGCATGATTTCGAGCACCATCGAACGCGTAATAGCTCCTTTGGGCCACTCGATGCGCAAGCCTCCCTGGTTCATAAACGCAACATCCACTTGAAGCGAACTCATTTTACTCCCCTCTATCCGCAACAAATCGCAAATGAGATTCCCGAGCGAACTTTCGGGCAACTCTTTGGTAGCCGGCGCACCCGAATAACAAAGCACCTGCTGCATAATTTCCTGCAGTGGTTTTCGATATGGTACAATCAAGGCTTCGGCATCAGAATCATCTGTCAATTCCTTCCCCGAAATTTCGCGAGGTTTTGAAGGCTCTAACGTGGTCAGTTGCCTTGACTGGCAAGAAATGAAGGCCATCCACACCAACAGGTGAATAAATACTGGATGAATCTGTAGACTTAATGTTTTGTTCATGCGATATTTGCCTCAAATTTTCACGCTAACCTTCCGGAAGGCAAATTAACCATGTTTATCCACGAAACCAAGTTAAGGGTGCGTTATGCCGAAACGGATCAGATGCACTACGTATATTATGGTGTATACGCTACATATTTTGAAGTGGCGAGGGTAGAAGCGCTCCGAAGTCTCAACTGTTCGTATAAACACATCGAGGATTCAGGAATTTTGATGCCCGTTACACACTTCGAAATAAAATACCATAAACCTGCGTTTTACGACGAAGAATTGCTCATTCGAACATGCATTCCAAAATTGCCGGTCTCCCGCATCCTTTTTACTTACGAAACGTTCAACACGCAGGGCGAATTATTGAACACGGCCAACACCGAACTTGTTTTTATTTCGGCACAAACAAGCAGACCTGTTCGTATGCCTGCGCTATTGGGCGACGTTTTAAAACAGTACTTTTAACCTTGGCACAACAATTTAAATGCGGCAAATCAGCATGAATATAAAAAGCATTTTCGTTTTCCTTGCGCTGGTTCTGCCTTTTTGTACGAGCGCGCAAATTCGTCCTAAGAAACAACCGGTTATCGAGGAACAGCCCACCCCAACCGGCTTTAAATTATACTACATCATTTCAGACTCGGGCGATACCATTCCAACCGTTACGCTTGAGCCACTTACTGTTTCAGAAACCCGTGTATTTGCATCCAAGCGGGAAGAACGAAAATGGAGCAGATTGAAGCGCGATGTGGCCAAGGTATATCCATACTCAAAACTAGCCGGCAAGAAGCTCAAGGAATACAACGAGCAACTTACAGGCAAATCGGAGAAAGATCAAAAGCGCATTCTCAAGCTAGCAGAGAACGACATTAAAGCCGAGTTTGAAGACGATATTCGCGACATGACCTTGAATCAAGGTCGAATCTTAATCAAACTTATAGACCGCGAAACCGGAAATACGTCGTATGGGTTGGTAAAAGACCTGCGTGGCTCATTCCAGGCAGTATTCTGGCAATCGGTAGCACGCATCTTTCGGACGAACCTGAAATCGGCTTACGATCCCAATGCCAATTCAGAGGATAGAATGATAGAAGATATTATTATCTCAATTGAAGACGGAACGTTTGTAAACTAAAAACCGATTCAATTTTAAAAGATTAGCGCGAAATCTGAATCTTCTTGATCAACTCCCCATCTGTTGTAGGAACTTTAAGGTAGTAAACGCCCTTTGGTAAGTGTTCCAACCGCACTTCTGTAGCATCTATAAAAGTTGATGGCGGCAATTGACTTACCACAGCACCAAGTGAATTGTGAACTGCAACAAATCCATTAATTTTTGCACCTTTAATCTGTAGGTTAAAAATACCATCGGGCGCCGGATTCGGATACACTACAAGCTCCGGCTCGGTTTCAATTCGACTTATGGCGAGTTCTTCTTCGACAGGTGTCACCTCAACCTGTGCGGTATTGATTTCGTTTCCAAACCGATCGAAAATGCGCGCCTGCATGTTTACCGGTTGGTTCGGATTCACTTCGTATACACCCGAAATATTGTCGACAGTAATTATCTGCACATCAAGCTCACCTACAACAAAAGCGGCATTTCCTGTTTGTGGGATATTCACAACGGGCGTGCTTCCATCGAGCGGTATAGCCTGTTCATTATCGCGAATGATGATGTCGACATCAATTTTACCATCTGTGCGAACGTTGACATAAGTCGCTTCTTCGAACTGAAGTTTATCGTTGCCCACGAACACCAGCTGAGTTCCGACAGGCGCATGTACCTCCAATTTCATAAAATGCAAGTCGGTTTGATTTTGTGAGTTCTGAAGGTTAACCCTCAATTCGAAGCGTTGAATATCTTCAATTCCCGTAGCACGAATGGCAAACGTATTGAAGATGAAACCAAGAAGTAAAACAAGCAATACAGGTGTGTAAAACGGCTTTCTCATAATCTTGGGTTTTAATGTTTCGATAAAGTTATTTACTCAATTCAGGAAATTTTAGAAACATGATTTACGTTTTATCGGAAAAAACCACGCGGTTATTGTACCTAAAGCAACAAACAAAAAATATTATTGGCTGATATTCATCAATTTACCTCCGAATTCGGAACGATGCATTGTCTTAAAAAAACACATATTCACAATTTTCTCCTCCACTCAAATTTACCTTAATTTTGTTAAAACGATGTTAAACGGTAAACTCATCCAACTGCTGCAGACGCTTTCAAAAAAAGAGTTGAAAGATTTCCGAAGTTTTGTTGCCAGCGATTACCACAATCCAAACCGGCATCTTGATAGGTTTATCGGTTTATTGTCGAAATACGAGGACGATTTTACGAATCCGAAACTCGAGAAGGAGGTTTTCTTTAAAAAACATTATCCCGGTGAGGCATTCGATGAGCAAAAAATACGCTATCTGCAAAGCGATTTAACCAAGTTACTCGAAGAATTCATCAGTTATAGCGAATTTAAAAAAGACCGTTTCCAACAACAACTGTATCTTACCCAATCGCTTCAGCGCCGTAACGCAACGAAGTACTTTTTACAGGAATTGCAGGAACTCGATGAGCTGAATGAAACTGCTTCTTTCCGCGACAGCGACTATTATCTGAGATTGCATAAACTTAGCGAAATACGCTACGAGTACAGTTCCGAAAACCGAAATCGGGCATTCGACAATTCCTTACAAGAACTTATCGACAACCTCGAGATTACCTATCTGGCCAGGGGTTTTCGCTATTACTGCGAGATGATTAACCGCCGCAATATTCTGTCGGTTTCGTACAACCTCAGCTTTTTCGACGAACTGGTGCAGTACCTCCGCAAAGGAACGTTCGACGATATTCCGGCCATTTACATTTACCGTCTTATTCACTGCACCCTAACAGAGCCCGATGAAATCCAACATTACACGAATTTGCTTGAAGCACTGAAAAAACATGAGTACCTGTTTAGCCGTAATGAAGCGCGCGGCATGTATGTGTTTGCCCAAAATTTCTGCATTCGCCGCATCAATTCGGGCGATAAGGATGCGTT
>JBKCFX010000385.1:0-1902 GCA_046303595.1 Bacteroidia bacterium | reverse complement strand
AAAAAGGATAACCCGTTTAGTTTGGCAAAATGGGTAAGAAGCATCGGCGAATTTCCTGTGCTGATTGATTCGATTCAAACGCACCGCAGCGCAAAACAATTGGAACAATACTTATCCAATCACGGTTATTTTCATGCAAGGGTTACAGATTCAATAGTTTATTCTCCAAACCATAAACGTGCAGAAGTATTTTACATCGTTTCTGCAGGAGAATCCTATCGGTACAAATCCATTTCATACGAAATCGAAGACCGCATTTTATACGAATTGTATATGCAATCGTGGGGCTTGAGTTTGTTGCGTAAAGGCAATCTGTACAATGCCGATTTGTTGGAGGCAGAGCGCGACCGAATTCAGACGCTTTTCAGAAATGAAGGCTTTTTTGCCTTTGTAAAGAATGAAATCTCCTTTGTTGCCGATACATCAGAATTGCGGAAAGAAATTGATTTGCATATCATTATTGACAATCCGGTTGAGCGTATCGCCGGTTTTGTTGATAGTACGGTGGAAAAAAAACACATTCGCTACCGCATCGACCATATTTACCTTACCAGCGATTATTCGCTTCGAAACGATTCTATCGATGTGGGCGATACCTTGTTTTACAACAATTACCAGTTTATTTCATCCAAAGGCTTGCTGAAATTTAAGCCTCGTTCCATAAAACCAACGCTCGATTTTAAACATGGCGATTTATATAGCAAGAAACGCGCAGATCAGACCTACAGCCGAATTGCGGAATTAAATGCATTTCGGTTTATCAACATAAACTTCACTCCATCGGGGCCCGATTCGCTGGGCTTATTGGACGCCAATATTCGACTTAGTCCGCGGCCACGCCATTCAATTACGTACCAAACACAGGGAACGAATACTGCAGGCAATTTCGGTGTCGCGGCCGATGTTATTTATCAGAACCGTAATTTATTTACCGGACTCGAATTGTTCGAATTTAGGCTTACAGGCGGTTTGGAAGTGCAACGAATTTTGGGCGACGCAGACAACAGCGCGTCCGACAACGTTTCTACACTGCTACCATTCAACACCCTTTTGTTTGGACCGCAAGTATCCTTGAGCCTGCCTAAGTCGCCCGATATTGTAAAATTTCTTGGCTCCGAAAGCCGAAGAACACAAGTTGCCAGTTTTTTTAATTACCAACGGCGCCCCGATTACACCCGTTCGATTTTTACTTCTGTTTTTGGATTTTCTGCACGCAGCAACCAACGCGTTCGGTATACGCTAAACCCTGCAGAAATTAACTTTGTAACGGTGAATTTGAGTTCGCAATTTGAAAATCTCCTCAATGCATCAAACAATTTATTCCTCAAAAATAGCTTTAAAAGCCAGTTTATTGCATTGGGTAAATTTTCACGAACCTATAATTCGCAGGTCCTTGGGAAAAGTAAATCCGTTTCGTTCTTTCAGTGGAATATTGAATCGGCAGGCCTGTTTTTGAATGCAAGCCGCAATTTGTTTGCGAATCCGGCAAAAGAAGATAATAAGTACATTGTTTTCGGCATACCCTATTCACAGTTTGTTCGTTTCGATTCCGATTATCGCTTTTACCGGTATTTTTCTAAATCGTCTTCTCTGGCATTCCGCTCCATCACCGGATTAGGCTTGCCATACGGAAATAGTGAGGTTATGCCCTTCGAAAAGAGCTTCTTTGTTGGTGGCGCAAACGGTTTGCGGGCGTGGATTGCAAGGTCGCTCGGACCGGGATCGTACAAAGATTCCAGTGGCTTTCGAATCGACCAGATCGGCGATATCAAACTTGAATGGAATCTCGAATTGAGGCAGAAATTGTATCAAATTTTTGAAACAGCAGTTTTTGTTGATGCAGGAAACATCTGGCTCAGGCAAGAAGATCCGCTTCGCCCGATGGCTTCATTTGCGTTAAAC
>JBKCFX010000384.1:0-1468 GCA_046303595.1 Bacteroidia bacterium | reverse complement strand
CTTCGGAGATGTACGACCGCGATTCGGTGTTCCATTTAATGTCTACATTCGTAAAGACTAAACTGTGATTGAGCTCATCGGGGAATTTTTTAATAACTCCCGTGCTGCCCATTTCGCGGAATAATTTATCCGCAGCTTCCTTTCCCAGCAAGCGAGTCATCGATTTTTTATAGGCATCCGAACTTACATCCGAGGCCTGCAATCCGCTGGTTGCTGCAATGGTTTCTTCCATGTGTTTCCAAAGCTCTGGTGCGAGGAAGAAGTCGATGGCGATGGTAGCTTTAATGTTTGTTTCATCTTTGGCAATATCCTGCGCGATAGTTCCATAGGATTCCACCTTGACTTGGCCCAGATCAAGGCCAAAATTAATCTTCCCTTCGCCCGAAACATTGCAATTGGTCTGATTCATTGCTACGTAATCGTCGGCCAATGCGTTATTCTCAAACTTCTCTTTCGTTGTGATGCGGTATTCTGTTGTGCCTTTATCGAAGCGCAAAAAGCCTCGTGATGTAAACACTTCCTGATCGCCCGCTTTTTGTTTCTTCGACATGAACACAGGGTAGATGTGTGTCGAATCTTTTACAAGCACCAAACCGGCCATGAGCTTTTCGCTGTCGATCGATTTCGGGAACGAATCGACCGGAATGCTCACGTTGCCCGGATCGATTTCGGTTTTGAATTTAAACCACGACTTATTGACTTTATCGCATTTGTAAACCAAGCGCGCACCGCCTTTGAATGTCAAATTCTTAACCGGACCGTACAGCTCAACATCGCCCTTGAATTCAAATTCAGGACTAAGGGTAAATGCTGCACTTTCATCAACTTGCGCTTTTCCGATGGTATTGCCGGCAGTATCCTGAGACAAACTTGTGAAGCTCAATTTCTGCAGTTTACCGGTAGCATCTTCATAATCGTATTCGCCTGAACCGGTGTATTTGTGTTTGCTGATGATATCGACAGAAGCATTGTAAATATCGTGGTATTTGGTATCGTTGTTCGCGTTGATTTTCGCATTTGTTAATGTTGTGATAACGGCATTTCGTTCAACATTCAATTTTTCCTCATTCGGATAGATTGTGGCATCGGCGATACGAATCAATTTCACGCCCTGCGTCCGTATGGTTCGGTCGGCCATGGCATATTTTGCGCGCGGGGCCACGAATGTAATCGAATCCTGATCGGGCCGCACGGAGACAAACTTGGAACCGATGAGGTCGATTTCGTTCATGGACGAATTCATATCAACCTCGTCTTTATCCATATACCAGCGCAACTCATCCATGTACGCGATGTATTTGTTTACCGGGAATTCGATGTATGAATCTTCAGCGTTCGATTTAAATTGCCCCATGCGATTTTTAAAGCTCACATCGGCTTTTACGTTATCGGTTTTGATGGCCACTTCCTTGGTGCCGTCTTCTTTAATTACATCGCGAGCCGTAAAGGCAAACGAAGCAGTATCTGA
>JBKCFX010000383.1:0-2351 GCA_046303595.1 Bacteroidia bacterium | reverse complement strand
CCATGGCCGGTATACAGAATAAGTCCGGCTCCGGCGTTAATTTCTGCAGCTAACTCTTCGGCCGAAGGGTCTCCCGATGCATCATTTCCCCCTTGCGATCCTTCAAAAAACTCGGCTGCGTTTGTGTATGAATAATCCAGTAAATCGGCATGCATGTTTCGGATATGTTCAAAGTCCATCTCGCCATCATCTCCTGGCCCTTCCTGCGAACCAATTCCGATAACGCGCGAAAAATGGTTGCCCGATGTTGCCTGCTCGTAATTGATAACGCGCTGCACCTGTGTTTGAACATCGGCAATGGTTTCTGCCGAAAAGCGTCCAATTTGAACTTCGGGATAGGCATCATCGCCATCGACATAGCCATAACTTGGATCAGACTTTCCGCCACTGCGCACCGGCGAGGGAATTTGGTCGATATCGCCGACTAAAACAACATAGCGGAGGTTGTTTGCATAATACTCGTCGCGAATGCGGTTGGTAATTTCAGTTGTTCCTCCTAGGTCGGAAAAGTTAACCAATTCGGTAGGAATGCCGCATTGCTTTTTCCACGCCACAAAAGGTTCCATTGCCGCCGAAAAGGCATCGTGCGAAATAACCAGCATTTTGCCCTGGCTTTCGGGCGCATCGTAGCGCGAAGGTGTGGAGTTTAGAAAATGTCGTTGATAAAGTTCTTTATCGCCGAATGTTGCTTTTGATGCGCGTTGCGGGTTGCGTTCATTTATCCCCAATGCACCCGATTCGGAAATTACACGCACACGAATGCTGTGGTTTACACGCAGAATGTTTGTCACCGGATTGTACTGCATCGGGTACACATGGATGGCTATTCCGCGCGTATTTCTGAAAATATATGGCGTTCCGGCAGTGGCGGGTTCGGCAGGGAAAAACGCATTCTGGCTGTATTGCAGACCTTCAATTCGGGCAATCTGAGCAGGATTTTCGCTGCGCATGATGTTGCCATAAGAAGGGGCAATACGTACGTTCGGAATTTCTTCGTACTGCACATCCAGCACTTCGAGGCGGATGTTCCCTGCATCGGGAATCTGCACAGAACTGCTAAATTGAATTAAATCGGGGGCTCCCTTTTGAAGCAGGCGTGCAGCTTTTGCAGATTGCGGAATAGAATATTCAATCCCATTTGAAACAATCGGTTGAAGGCTGTATTCGCCCAGTTGAAATTCAACAATGGATTCGGAGTTATTGGTGTTGGTAGAATAGCCCGAAAACGAAGATTGCTGTCCAAATACAGACAGCAATCCGAAAAAAGTCGTAAAGACCAATAAAAATGGTTTCATTGTAAGAATTAGTAATTCCGCACTACTCGGAACGATTTAACCTGCTTGTTGTTGCGCGAAACAGCCAATGTGTAAACACCGGTTGCGTAAGCTTCAAGCGAAATAGTCGTGGTTGAATTTAATTTGTTTTTCGAGTCGATTAAACGGCCCGCAGCATCATATAGTTGATACGAAAGCAAAGATGCATCTTCGTCGGCAACATTCAACGTTAGAATTCCCGCGGTTGGGTTCGGAAATACAGACAAATTAATCCCGACTTCCTCTATTCCTGTAACAACTCCCACATCGTATGGCTGCTGAACTCCTTGGTTAATGTTTCCGTTTGAACCTTGCGCTGAGGTATAAACCACCTGACCTATTGAATATGAAACAGAACCGTTATCGCCTTCGGCATCGCCCCCGGCACTTACGGTGTTGCTTTGTGAATAGGCATTCAGAGAAAAAAGCGCAGCTGAAATTAAAAAGTAATTTTTCATTAATGGATAGTTATATTTAACAAATATACAATTTCAAAAATTCCAAGCTTGTTTTGGAGCAACTTATTTAAATTTTTTCCCTAAGATTTTTTTTAGAGGCTCCCATTCCAGTTCCAAGTCCCAACCTGCCCGCACGGTAAATTTATCGGGATAATAATACATTCGTTCGGGTTGCTTTTTATGCTGAAGACTGCCACCGGTCCAGCTTCCGTTTGCATCGCGATCTTCGATTAAGCGGATGGTGTATTCGCCGGGAAGTAAGGATTTGAAAACGAGGGTTTCGGTCGAATTAACCTTTCGCGACTGAATTAACGCAGCATTTTTATCGAGCAATTCAAGAATTCCTGAGAAGCTTTGAATGCTGTCGTTGCGGAAAATAAATTCGAGGTTGCCGAGATCCTCCTCCAAGAAATAGGATATGCTCTGCTTCAAGCTATCGCTACTTCTGCCAATGATATCGCTGAATGTGCCTTTGTTAATTCGAAGGGTAAAGTCTTGGCCGGCTTTGGGAATGGCATACACAAGCCGCATGTTACCGGCATCTGCGTGCGAAGCGTTTACTAGCAAGGTGTCGGTAGGG
>JBKCFX010000382.1:0-4785 GCA_046303595.1 Bacteroidia bacterium | reverse complement strand
GCAGGAACTGTGCATGCGTTATTCCAAACGTATCGAGCCCGTTTTTGAGTTTACGTTGCCACAGCATTGAAACTTGCCACATAATGAAGCCGGCATTTTCTTCGGGTTCGGCAAAATAGGCTTTACGTGAAGATGACTTTGCTGTTGTTTCGTTTACTTTCTTGCTCATGGTAAAATGGAATAGGCTGCAATATCAATGAATTAATCGAATATAACAAGCGTGAAAATTCGCTACGTTGTTTTATTTACTAATTAAATGCTTAGCTTGTTTTGAACTCCGAATTGAAATGAAACTTCAGTTTCGGAAAATCGGCAATCAGGGTATTAAGCATCCATGACGTTTCGGCAAGAAACACCGGATTACCTTCTTTATCGTATGCAATCTGATGGCCGCGATACCGAATGAAATTCTCGAATTCGCTTTTGTCATCATAGGTAATCCAACACGCTTTATACACCTGCATCGGATGGAAATTGCACGATGCGCCGTATTCGTGTTTCAGTCGGTATTGAATTACTTCAAACTGAAGTTCACCAACTGTACCGATAATTTTCTTGTTGCCCATGTTCTGCACAAATAGTTGCGCAACGCCTTCCTCGGTAAGCTGTTGAACGCCTTTTTCCAACTGCTTCGATTTTAGCGGGTCGGCATTTACGACTTCCTTGAATATTTCGGGCGAGAAGCTGGGAATGCCTTTGAAATTAAGCTCTTCTCCTTCGGTGAGTGTATCGCCGATTTTGAAATTGCCGGTATCGTACAAGCCTATTACATCGCCCGGAAAGGCTTCTTCGATGATGTTCTTTTCCTGCGCCATGAAGGTAGCAGGCGAACTAAACCGAAAATCTTTGTCTAATCGAACATGATGAAAGAACTTATTCCGTTCGAACTTCCCCGAGCACACGCGCAGAAATGCAATACGGTCGCGGTGCCGCGGATCGATGTTGGCGTGAATCTTAAACACAAAGCCCGAAAATTTCGCTTCATCCGGATTTACCATGCGCTTATCGGCAGCACGTGGACGCGGTGCGGGTGCCAAACGAATGAAGGTATCGAGCAATTCGCGCACACCGAAATTGTTAATCGCCGAACCGAAAAACACCGGTGCCAAATGGCCATCGCGGTATTTCTGTTCGTTGAATGTATCGTATACACCCTCAATCAATTCAACATCTTGCCGCAATTGTTCGGCATCTTTCTCTCCTACTTGCTTGTCGAGGCTACCATCGTCGAGGCGGTTAATCGCAATAATGTCTTCTTCGATTTTGGTTTTGTTCGGATTGAAAAGATTCAGCGAGTGGTCGTACAAATTGTACACACCTTTGAAGGTTTGCCCAATGCTGATGGGCCAACTCAATGGACGTACTTTGATATTCAGTTTGCTTTCGAGTTCATCGAGTAGGTCGAATGGATTTTGCCCTTCGCGGTCGAGTTTGTTGATGAACACAATTACCGGCGTATCGCGCATGCGACACACTTCCATGAGTTTTTCAGTTTGCTCCTCTACGCCTTTCACGCAGTCGATAACGAGAATAACGCTATCTACAGCCGTGAGTGTTCGGTAGGTATCCTCCGCAAAATCCTTGTGGCCGGGTTTATCGAGCAGGTTAATTTGCACGCCGCCGTAATGAAAGGCCATTACCGAGGTGGCGACAGAAATTCCACGCTGCTTTTCAATTTCCATGAAGTCGGATGCCGCGGTATTCTTAATCTTATTCGATTTTACAGCTCCCGCAGTTTGAATGGCACCTCCAAACAACAGCAGCTTTTCGGTAAGTGTGGTTTTACCGGCATCGGGGTGTGAGATAATGGCAAAGGTTCTTCGCTTGCCTATTTCTTCGCTGATTTGGCTCATGGTCTTAAAAGGGGCGGCAAAAGTAGGGATTTCGGCCGAAGAATTAATCCATGCCGAGAATCTTGATTTCGGTGCGGCGGTTCATTTGTCGGCCTGCATCGGTCTCATTGCTGGCAATTGGTTGTTTAAACGATTTGCCCACTGCATACAGTCGCTTGGCTGCAATTCCGTTTCGTATGAGGAATTCCCGTACAACGGCAGCACGATTCTCGGAGAGCTTTTGGTTGAAGCTCATGCTGCCAACATTGTCGGTATGCCCCGAAATCTCAATCGACATGCCCGGGTAGCGCTTGAGTGTTGCAAGAAGCAGATTAAGCGTTTTGTAGGACTCCGGACGTAAGGTCGATTTGTTAAAGTCGAAGAAAATGTTGTTTAGCACCATCTTCGCCCCTTTTTCGGCTTTCATTAGTGTGATGTCGTGTATTACATCACGGCCGTAGGTCGAATCGGGAATTTCGATGGTTGCTGAATAAGTTAGATACCCGTCTTTTTGTGCTACCAATATGTAGGTTGCTCCATTCGAAACAACGCCGTCGTAGCTGCCTGGCTTTGGATAAACAATTACCGGAATGCCGCCAAATTCGGTTATCGTGATGTTGGCACTAATGGTATCGCCACTTTCGCCATCTTTTATTTTTCCTTTTAAAAATGTAATGTCGGTGCGATTCAATTTGTTCAGGCTGTAATCGAGTGTAATTTCTTTGCCTTCCATATCCTTGCCTAAACGAAGCGTATCGGTGTAGGTACGGTGGTCGAGCGAGCGGCTTTGGATTTGGTAATTTTTATCGGCTTGCAATTGTAAATTGTATTTTCCGTCGCGGTCGGTTGTAGCCATCTTAATCACCTCGCTCGTTGCAAGGTCTTTTACCTCAACCTCACCTTGGAGTGGAATACGCGAGGAATAATCAACCAGCAAACCGCTGATGCGTGTTGGATCGTTTGTATTCATTTCAATCGTACGAACAATTACCTGATTTCCTGCATCAAACGGAATGTTCAAACTTTCTTCATACGTGGCATACTTGTCAGATTTTACGCGTAGTGTATAAATTGCTCCTACCGGAACATTTGCAATGGTTTCGCCTGTATCAACCGAACGATTCACGATTACATTTCCATTCTTGTCGGTGATTTCGAGCGATGATTTCAATTTAATGCCTTTGGAGGTATCGAGAACGCTGATTTGGATTGATGCGAGCGCCTCAACTTCTTCAAGGAAATTCATCACATAAATATCTTTTTCTCCATACCCTTCTTCGCGGTAGCTTGCAAAATAGGCGCGTTTTCCATCTTTCGAAAGCACGAAAAACACATCGTCTTCGGGCGAATTTACAGGATATCCAACGTTTATTGGCTTGCTAAAGGTATCGGCTTCGAAGGTCGACTTGAAAATATCAAATCCACCCATGGTATTGTGTCCGCGCGAACTGAAGAAAACCGTCTTACCATCGGGATGACAATAGATGCCATCTTCCTCATATTCCGTGTTGATGGTTGGTCCTGCATTGCGGATGTTGGTAATGCTGCCATCTGTATTCACATCGCCAAGATAAATATCTTTCGAGCCTTGGGCATCGCGGCCTTTGCGGTTCGAGATGAAAAATATCGTCTTTCCGTCGGTCGAATATGCCGCGTGATTCTCGTAATCTTTGGAATTGATTTCTTTCAGTGGGCGGGGTTCGCTCCATGCTATATTGTTCATCCGCGATTCAAAAATATCGCCCCCACCGGTTGTACGATACATGATCAGGGTTTTACCATCGCCCGAAAGATTGATGGTACCATCGTGTTCAGTAGAATTCAATGGCGATCCGGCATTCCGGGCAGGTGCCCACTCTTCATCGAGCTTGTACGAAAGGTAAATATCTTCGAGGTACATCGAATCTACTGCATCTACCAAATTGCCCGTGGTTCCCTCGCGCCGCGATGTAAACATCAACTTGGTTTCATCCTCCGAAAGTACAGGAGCATAATCGGCAAATTTCGAATTGATGTTCGGGCCAAGATTATCGATACGTACACGAATAGGTTTCTTCACCAACTCAATGCCCGACTCGCACTCTCTGATGGCTTTGTTGGCTTTTGCTAATTCTTTCGGTTTGGCATCTGCACCCAAGGCTGAAATGTAGGCCTTGTAGACCTTAATTGCCTTAGTAAATTCGAGACTGTATTGATACGCCATTCCCAAATCAAATAAAAATGCCGCGCCCATATCCTGCTTCAGTTCCTGCGCACGTTCTAAAAATGGCAAAGCTTTGAGACGGTCTTTGTTCAAATTGAGGTAACACAAACCAATCTGATAGTTTAGCACAGCATTGTGCGAATTAAATTCCTGAGCTTTAAGATAATATTCGAGCGCCTGTTCGAAATAAACCGGACCGCGCATAAAAAACCCATCTCCGATTTCAAATGCTTTTGCAGCGGCCTTACACTCGTTTTCGCGCCCGGGGAATTTTTTTTCATCAAATTCCAAATCACCCATGATTACCTGAGCCTGCCCAAAAACGGCACAGAAACTATATAAGAAAGTGAATATTAAACGTAAACGAATTGTTCTCATCAGAGCTAAAATAATTCGACCAAGATAAGAAAAGCCATTCGAATAGAAATTTGATCTTTATAAATGAAGCCAATTTTCAATCAATGCATATCCCGCCGGCGTTAGCACCGATTCGGGATGGTACTGCATACCGGTTATTGGCTTGCTTTTATGCTGCATCGAAAGAATTTCACCCATTGAATCTACTGCGTTTACGTTCCAGCATGCGGGCAAGGTGGGCGAGTCTATTGTCCACGAATGGTAAGACCCGGCTGCAAATGGAGATTGTATGTTACGGTAAATATCCGAGTGACCGGAAATGAAACCTTCGCGCGAAACACCATGATATGGTTCCGGCAATTGTTTCAATTTAGCGCCCGAATGCAGTGCTAG
>JBKCFX010000381.1:0-1456 GCA_046303595.1 Bacteroidia bacterium | reverse complement strand
GAATGGTCTGAAGCAATTGTTTTCCATCCACTAAATGTAGCAGACGCGGGGCTAAATTTTCGCCAATGATCTTGCCTTCCCTATAGAATGAAAGATTAGAAATGTAAACCGAAACCTTAAACACTTGAAACCCTTTGTTCGCGCTTTCTTGATATTTGGTGCCAATAAAAAGCGTATCGCTTGGCTGTAATTTTATTTGGGCGAAGGCTACAAATAGAAAAAAGAGTATATACCTTAAAAAAATCAATACAAACAGAGGGCAAACTGAACGAAGACTATCATTAGAAATAAACGTTTAAATCTAAAGAAAATCGATGGAAAGAAAGATGGATTCTGAATAAAAACTGATTCGTTGCACCTTTCGGAATTGGAATAGTCCGCCTACTTAAATTGTTATATCAAGCAGTAAACAGCGTTTTTTTCGCAATTTAAAAAAGTACTGAACTTCAAATACGATGGCCTGCATATTGGCGCCACGGTTAAATCCGTTTTGGCGCAGATACCCCAACGTAAGCGACCAAGGACCCGGTAAAGCGCGCTCTAATTGTACACTGGAACGGATTCTGTTGAATTCAAGTATTCCGGGCTCAGCACGCCAGAGCGGTTCTGTATGTAGGTTAAGCCACGTTTTTTTTAGTATTTTTTGTCGAAGCGAAAAGCGAAATCGATAATTCTGTTGCGGTACGTTGATACCATACCGAATTTCGGATCCGGGATAGGCCTGAATTTGCCATAAGCCTCTAAATTTGATTGTAGTACCTGAAAGTAATTCGAAACTTTGTGTCGCTCCCAAGCTCAATCTTAGCTTATCCCAACGTTCTGAACTTGCAAACCGAACTGCGGCCAGCAATCGAACCTTCTTACGCCATTTGTATGAAGCATCAAGTGTAGTGTAATGTCCTCTTACACGACTAATTGCTCGATCCAGCCTATTTTGATACGACAGGCCAAGATCTAAACGATTAATATCATTGTTTTCAATTGAAAATCCCGACCATAATTGCCAATCGTATGCATCACTCTGGGAATGAATATACAGCGGAGCAAACAAAAAAAGAAACAATATTCCTCTAATCATCATCGTCCTGCGCACCAATTGCAACAGCAGAATCGTTGCGGTTATCGTTATAGAAAATGTAAATTCTTGCCGTATCCCTGAAAAAGTCAATCCTACTAAATTCGACACGATGTACAGCCAATCCGGTACGTTGCCGAAGGTCTGCCAGCATTTCCTCGCGTTTCTCGGGCGCAATTAGGTCGATGCGGTCATAAATAACCTCCTTATAGTTTTCATGAACTACCCTTACTTTATGGTCTATTATCCACGCTACACCCAAAATAATCAGATTTGCCAAAATGAGCAGAATCATACCCTGCTCGTTGGTGGTTAAGGCATTGATAATCCCAAGCGTAACAGAAATAAAGAAATAGCCCATCTCGCGCACGGGCACAGTAA
>JBKCFX010000380.1:0-2140 GCA_046303595.1 Bacteroidia bacterium | reverse complement strand
GTATTGGTTAACAATGGCCACAATGTAATTGTAGAGACCGGCGCCGGGGTGCATTCCAATTATCAGGACAAAGATTACAGCGAAGCCGGTGCGCAGATTGCATACAATACAGAGCAGGTTTACAAAGCCGATTTGGTTCTGAAAGTTGCACCGCCCACGTTCGACGAAATTGAGATGATGAAGCCCAAGCAGAACCTTATTTCGGCGCTTCAGCTCACCGTACAGCAAAAGAATTTTTTCAATCATCTTATTTCGAAAAAAATTACCGGACTGGCCTTCGATTACATTAAAGACCGTTCGGGGATTTATCCTGTTGTGCGCGCCATGAGCGAGATTGCCGGAAATACATCGATTCTGATTGCATCTGAATACATGAGTACCACAAATGGTGGCAGAGGTATGATGCTTGGCGGCATTTCGGGTGTGCCGCCTACCGAGGTGGTTATTATTGGTGCCGGAACCGTTGGTGAATTTGCCGCACGCGCTGCCGTTGGCTTAGGAGCTACCGTAAAAATTTTTGATAATAGTTTGTACCGACTTCGCAGGCTGCAAAACGATTTGGGCATGCGTTTGTTTACGTCGATTATAGAACCTGTTGAACTCGAAAAAGCGCTGCAAACAGCCGATGTGGTTATCGGAGCCCTTCGTGCGAAAGAAGGCCGCACGCCGGTAGTTGTGAGCGAAGATATGGTAAGCAATATGCAATATGGTTCGGTTATCGTTGACATCTCTATTGATCAGGGCGGATGCTTCGAAACATCGCAGGTAACCAACCATGCGCATCCGGTATTTAAAAAATATGGCGTTACGCATTATTGCGTGCCCAATGTGGCTTCGCGTGTTGCCCAAACAGCATCCATCGCATTGAGCAATATTTTTACACCCATTTTGCTGGAAATGGGCGAGAAGGGTGGTTTCGAAAATTACTTGCGTCTCGATACCGGCGTACGAAATGGCGTGTATTTATACAACGGAATTTTAACGCATCAGTATATAGGCGAAACGTACAATATTCCCTACAAAGATCTCGACTTGCTATTTGCGGCAAATACGTTTTAGTAGACAGCTTTTTTTAGGCTCAAAATTTTGGCTATCAACCTAAATGAATCGACGAAATCTACTTTATTACCTTAGCAACCAACACAATGTTTTAGTAAAGTTTTTACTTTTTGTATTTACGGCTTTCGTCATTGTATCCATTCTACCTGAAGAAGCCCGATTTCAAAAATCATTTGAATTGGGAAGGGTATGGCGACATGATACATTTTATGCACCGTTTACCTTTGCAATTCAAAAGTCGGATGCTGAATTAACGAAAGATACCGAGGAGTTAAAGCAAAACGCGCCAAAATACTTTCGGTTTGACAATGAACTGGCTGCCGAAAGAATCCGGAATTTACCTTCCGAAGTCGACACCTTGAAATTGCGATACAAGGAAGCCGAAAAGGCTGGTATGCTGAGCCGACTTGACTCGAGTTTGATTTCACGTATTTCGCATTGGTATAAGCAGGGTATACTGAATAATCCATTAAGTCGCAATTTCTCAGAAAATGAAATTGTAGAGCGATCTTCGGAAGGGGTAACGCTGAAAAAGGTTGATACTTATGTGCATAAGGAATTGGTAATGGATTCTATTGCCTTTTTCTTTTATGGCAGTAAAACATGGTTCGACAAAGAACTTGAATCGTTTTTTTTATCGGTAATCATACCCAATGTGCAATTCGACGAACAATACACCGAGTATATGTTCAAAGACGCGCTTGAAAATATATCGAAAACAAGGGGTTTGGTTAACACAGGTGATTTAATTATTCGCAATGGAGAAATTGTAGATTCCCAAAAATTTCAAATTCTATTTTCATTAAAAAATGAATATGAAAGGCAATTCGGAGTTTCAATTTATTCGCATTTCTGGTTAGCTGTAGGGCAGGTTATTCTTGTAATATTGATTCTGATATTGCTCTATTTGTTTATCATATTTCTGCGCCCTGAAATCTTTGAAGATTCAATTAAATTAACATTGATTTCGCTCCTTATAATTCTATTATTGGGCGCAACTGCATTTATTTATAGTTCGAAGTTGGTAAATGTTTATGCTATTCCTTTTTGCGTTTTACCAATAATCATTCGTTCTTTTTTC
>JBKCFX010000379.1:0-16182 GCA_046303595.1 Bacteroidia bacterium | reverse complement strand
CGTATCCGCCATGCAGGTGCCACTGTGTGCGATAACGCGACTCAACCAATTCAGGAAAATCTTTGTCTACCAGCTGGTGATTTCGCAAATGTGGCAGCGATACGCCGGCAAACCATTTATCGCCATACCAGAACGCACCTGTCCCAAAATTTAGGTTCCATATCGAAATGTTATTCGAAAAGGCCGCGTCATAAAGCACATTGGTATTTAAATTTATATCCTGCAAAGCAGCCGAAAAATTGCGAATGCCCGTCTGCAATCCGAAGGCCAGGGTCGACTTTTCAAGTTTGAGGCGGTATGCATAGGTAGCCTGAACGAAATTCGATTGCATTACACCAAGCTGATCGTTCGAAAAGGTTAGCCCGAGTCCCATTTTCTCGTTAATAAGCGGACCATTCAACGTAACTGTTGCGGTTTTAGGAGAACCCGGAACCGAAAGCCACTGACTCCTGAAACCGGCAATGGCCTGCATATAGTCGAGCGAACCGGTATAGGCCGGATTTACAAGCATGGTATTGTAATGATACAGCGTGCTTAAGGGGTCTTGCTGCCCATAAAGGTTTGCCGCAACGAAAACACCCAAAGCAAGGGTGATCTTTCGAGTGAAGTTTATTAGCGCCATAATGTGATAAAATCTTTACGTGTTTCTACTTCGCCTTCAATGTTGAGTAAATAATAGTAGGTTCCTTCAGGCAACTGCTCGCCAAACAAAACGATGCCTTTATTTGCAGTGCCATTCCAGTCGTTCTGATACGCATCTGATTCATAAACCATCTGTCCCCAGCGATTAAATATCTGAAGCTGCGCATTACGTCCGTTTAGATTTTCGATTACAAAGAAGTCGGCTGTACCATCTCCGTTAGGCGAATAACCTTTGGGAACAACAATTTCGTTGTTACGGCACTCGGGCGAATCGGCACTACTTACTGTAATGTTCAGTGTGTCTCTGCTTTCGCAATCGCCGTTTGTGGCAACTACTTCGATTTGTGTTAATCCGCGTGGCAAGCCCGATAATTTAGGATTGTTGGTTTGATCACCCGAAATTAGTGCGGCACCGCTTAATACATTCCATTGAAGCTGAGCATTTGTTGAATAGGAAATAGAGAGATTCAAGGGCTGCTCATTTTCACAAATAACAGTATCGTTCGGCAAATCAATAAACGGAACTTCAACTGCATTGATAACAAGGGTATCGCTCGAACGGCAAATGTCGGTAGCAATGGTCCATACTAAAACATTGCTGCCAAAACCGAGGCCCGAAATGGTTGTTAAAGGATCGTTGGCGTCCACAAATTCGCCACTGCCGCTGAAAAGCGACCAAGAACCATTGCCAACCACCGGAGTGTTTGCTGCTAAAGTGACTCTGTTACCGCAAATATTTTGGTCATCGCCTGCTAATGCCGGAGTTGGCGGTTCGCTCACCACAACATTTACTGTATCGGAAATACTGGTACCCGATAACGTGACCGTCCAAATAAAACTATTCGTACCAACCGGCATTTCAGTTACTGCCGTATTCGCTAAAGAAGAATCGGCAAATGTTCCGTCACCGTTGAGTATCGTCCACACACCTGTTGCTCCTTCGGGCAATTCGGAGCCTTGCAAGGTGTAAAATGTTTCGCACAACTCAGTGTCATCGCCGGCAAATACAGTAAAAACAACAGGATTAACAATAAAAATCAATGTATCAAACGCGCATTCTTCGGGCAATGGAAATCCCGAGTCGCAGACCAAAACGACCACGGTATCGATGCCTGTAAAGCCATCGTTTGGAGTATAGGTGAAGTTTCCAAGCGTGTCGATGGTGAATGTTCCGTTGTTGGGAAGGTTCACAACATTGGTGTCAGCCGTAAGCGTTGTTCCCTCAATATCGCTATCGTTGTCGAGAATATTCCCTATAACAGCAGTATTACCTTGGGTTGTGAAGGTTTCGGGGTTTACATTCGGTGCATCATTCACCGGTAAAATTTCGATGAACAAGGTGTCGAACCCACAAAGAACAGGCAAAGGGAAACCGCTGTCGCAAACCTGAATTACGATGGTATCGAGTCCAAAATAATTTGCATCCGGAATATACGTAAATGAGCCCGTCGAATCGTATTCAATTGTACCGTGAAGTGGACCTGATAGCGGGTTTTGCAATGCCGAAAGCACTGTACCGTCGGGATCGATGTCGCCATTCAAAAGAAAATTATCACTTAAGGTATCGTCTTCGGTTAGTGTGTACGAATTGTTGGTAATGACGGGTGGTGTGTTGCAGATATTAAAAATCGAAACCTGATCTGTGGAGTCGATACAATCGAGTCCTGTTACTGACCATTGCAGAATGTTCTCTCCCGGGCTTAAGCCGCTTACCAAGGTGTTTGGATTGTTTGCATCTTCGAATTGAGCGGTTCCGCTTACGACAGTCCAAGTACCTGAGCCGGCAATTGGCGTTGCGGCCTCGAGGAAAGTTGATGTTTCACAAAATGCTTGATCAGCTCCGGCGTAAACCGTATCAGTGCGTAAAATAATAAGGGTATCGGAGCTGGGTGGACAAACCCCATTGCTCACTGTCCATACTACTTGATTCTCTCCTTGAACCAAGCCAAAAACAAGTGTCTCGTTTGAGGTTTCGTCAGCAAAGCTAAGCGAGGAGCCAGGTGCCGACCAGATTCCCGAACCAATTGATGGAACCGCTGCATTTAACCCGCCAAGGGCATCGCACACCGTTTGGTTTTGTCCTGCAACAGCCTGTGAAGGAACTTCATAGCGAAACACCAACACCGTATCGCTGTTCTCAGGATCACCGGGATTATTATTGAGTGTCCATTTAAATGAATTAAAACCGGGTAAAAGTCCGGTTACAGCTGTAGTTGTGCCATTGGGATCCTGAAAATCACCATTACCCGAAACTACCGACCAGGTTCCTGCACCTTGTAAGGGCTGATTTCCGGTTAATGTAGTTTGGTCGCTACAAAGGTTTTGATCTTCACCGGCAAAGGCAGGAGGATTGGAACATCCGAGGACTTTGAACGAACACGGGCCGGCATTAAATGCATTATCGCCTAATTGAATTACCGAATTTTGATTGGTAACAATATTTAAATTACAGGGAAAAATTGAATTAGTCGTAAAACGAAGAGTAACAAGCGTGGTTTGATTGGGATATAACCCCGGAAATGTAAATGATGTTAATCTTAATTCAAGTGCGCCACCCTGATTAAACTCAGGCGCCACATTAACGAGTAAGGAACTTAATGATGCATTATTAAAAACTGTATCATAGGTAAATTCAGCCGTGTTAAAAAAGAACTGAAAATCCATGGATTGAATGGGGTCGTCGGAATTAATATACACCGGATAATCAATAAATCCTGCTCCTACAATAGCATTTTCAACATCAATAAAAATGGTGTCGCCCAAATCTATTGTGTTAACAAAGGATGGATTTGATTTTGCTATTAAAAGCTGATTAAAAAATAAAATTAAAATGAAGCTGCGCAATAGCAGAATAAATGCATTTTTCATAGCGAAAAGCCTTGTAAATTCATATGGTTACAGAAAAACCAACCGCGGTAAAAGTAAATTTCGCGTTTCACGAATTCTGTAACGTAGCGTTAATTAAATGTTAAAAAATAAGGCCCGAATAAATCCGGGCCTCGTGCAAAACAGACAATTATGAAAAATTATCTAAACAAAGAAAGTACGCGTTAATTAAACTAAACGTGTATTTATATTAATTAAACGTTATCTAATATTTTGATTATCAATATTAAATGAAATAAAAAAGCTGCAGATTTACTGCAGCTTTTACTAATAAGAACGAAATAATATTATTGGATTATTAAAAACAGGGCTTTTACACCCTGTTTCTATTGGGGTTATTGAATATTTACTTGGTAACAACAATTTTCTTCATTACAGAGAAGCCATCGTTGCTTACGCTTACGAAGTAAACTCCTGAAGAAAGATCGCTGGTTGAAATTACGGTAGCTTGACCGGCAACCGCTTTGTAGCTAGTACCGATGGCACGACCGGCAGCATCCATCATTTGAACGTTAGCCGTTTCTGGAACCAACACACGAACTGCATCTTTTGCAGGGTTCGGGAATACCGATACTACTTCGTTGTAATCGTAAGCGCTGATGCCTGTAGCAATGTCGCCAACAAACTCAACTTCTGCTTGCTCGCCATTTAAGTAAGCAAATGCATTGTTGAAATCGGCTACGCTAACTGCAGAATTGAATGTGAAAGCAACTTTTGCATGAGCAACACCTGCTTCGAATGCATTCAATGAATACGAAGTGAAACGAACTTTACGGTCGTCGGTGTTGAAGTGGCTCAATGCATCCATTCCTTCAACATTTGAGTTTGCAGATACAAAGCTCATAGTGTTTTCGTTGAATCCGAATGAGAAGTCGAGTGAATTGATTGCATCAACAGATACTGCTTTAACTGGAATTTCAACAACGTTTCCGTTTACAGTTGCGCGGTTCAGATCGAAGATAACTTTAGCAGTTTCAGACTTGAACTGGTTGCTTGGGCTTGCAGTAGCAACGTTACCGTTAACATCACCTACAAGGATACCCACGTATGTTTCGCGAACATAGTCAGGACAAGTTCCGAAATTGGTAACGCGGATCGGCAAACAGAATGCTAACTGTGGAACGCGGTTTTTAGAATATCCAACAGCATCATCAGCTGGGTAAGTAGCAGAAATTGCAAATGCAGTGTTTGTGCTTACAGTTACTGAATCGATGAATTCCCAGTCCTTAGAAGGCTCGCCATTTGACACTCCATTGATGTCGTGGTTCCAAGCTTGCTTAAATTCAGGAATAATCAATACTGCACGCTGGTTGATCTGAGAAACGTCGCCTGCAGATACTTTACCGTCCAAGTTTACATCCATAGCAAGGATTTGATAAATAGAAGGAGTGAAGGTAAGGTCGTTTACTAAAACACGACGAGCTTGCAATGCATCAAATCCGTTAATTACCGCCTGAACGTCTGTTGTTCCAAGGATATCTTTGCTGAAGCTGATGTTCAAACCATCGTTTGCATTGTGCAAGAAGTTACCCGAAAGATCTGGAGTAACAGAGTTTGTAGAAGGATTTGCACACGAATTGTCTGTTCCAACGATTGAAGTTAACAAGAATTGGTTAGGATCAGCAACGTTGTAAACGATTGGGCTATTGTCTGTCCACAATTTCAATTTACCAGGGTAAAGAGAATCACGGAAAGATATGTATGAGCCATCATCTGATAATTTAGCTTCAACACCGGTGAAATAAGACTCCTGGATTAAATCAAGAGAGAAATCAGCAGTATCTTCAGGAAGGAAAGCACCTGTCTTATTGAACTGAACGCAAAGTAATTCGCCATCTCCTGTAAAACGGGTGTTGGCAGGAGCCGTACCATTGAAGTACACAGAGATGTTCATTTTACCATTTACTAAGTCGATGCTGTTGCTTACCTCGGTGAAAGCCGGGTTAATAACATCTGGAGCAACAGTAACAACTCCGGTTGGCGTAACAAGTGTAGCATCAAAATCCAACACGATATCGTAACCGATTACGTTGGCAACTTCATCAACTACGTTAATTGGCAAGCAGAATGAAGTTTCGTTGCAGATTTCGGTAATTGAACCTACCGCATACGGAAGCGCGTTTGGATCGGCAATATTCAATACAACCGCAGCAGAGTTAGTAGTAGCTCCGCGGTTATCGGTAGCACGCGCTACGATAGAAGCGGTACCAATAACACTTGTCCAATCGTATGTATAAGGCGAAGTATTGTCGGTGTTAACCACAACACCGTTTACAAGAAACTCAACTTGAGTAACAGTACCATCAGCATCGTTCGCGTTAGCAGAAATTGTAACTACAGCCGGAGCAGTAAATAACGAACCTGCAGTAGGTGAAGTTAAGCTAGATGTAGGAGGAACGTTATTTACTACGGTAATGGCAACAGCAGCTGATGTAGTTTGCAAACCGGCGTTGTCAGTAGCACGTGCAGTTAATGAGTGGTTACCTAAAGCAGCCGTGTAAACCGCAGCATAAGGAGCCGTGTTGTCTGTTGACAAAAGAACGCCATCAACAAAGAACTCAACCTGCGTTACAGAACCGTTATCGGTAGCATTCGCCGTGATGTTAACTGCATCACCGGTGATGAACGAAGCACCTGCACTTGGAGCTGTAATTGAGCAGCTTGGAGGAGGATTACTTGCAATGTTAATGGTTACGGCAGAAGAAGTAGTTTGACCTCCCTGATCGTCGGTTGCAACAGCAGTTAAAACATCAGTACCGGTAGTACCTGTATATGACGCAGTATACGGAGCTGTGTTATCGGTAGAAATCAATGTACCGTTACGGAAGAATGAAACAGAAGCAACTGAACCATCAGCATCAGCAGCAGTAGCAGCGATGTTAATGGTTGAACCGGTAATAAAACCGGTACCATCAGCAGGAGAAGTAATAGAAACGGTAGGCAATGCGTTAGGAGCACCTAAAACACCTGACAATGAAGGAATATCGATTTCAGAACCTGTTGCACCCGTGTGTACATAACGCTCAACACCACCGGTTGGTGTACCAATCTGGATGTTTAATGCGTAAGTAAGGATACCATCGGTAGTGATCTGAGCGATCAATACACGGTTAGATGCTGTAGGACCTTGCGCACCGGCCAAAGAAGACCATGCACCATCTGTAAGTTGAAATAAACCACCAGCCTGGCTTGTAGCATCAAGAGAAGCAGCAGCCTGAGCATCGGTTTGTCCAACTGTAGTAACAGATGAAGGTGAACCGAGGAAGTAACCATCTTGTGTTGTTAACGGAATACCTGCAGAAGGATCGGCATTTTGAAGAATTGGAGGCACAGTATTATTAACCACTGTTGCTACACCATCATCTTCAGATTTTAATATACCAAAGTTGCCGGCACAACCCGCACCTGCAGAAAGGTATGAATCCAACATTACCGTATTAGCACGAGCCTGAGTCTTAGTCCAAGTAGGCGTTACTGCACCGCGGTCTTCGTTGTTAAAGAATGAAGTAGTAGTTGAGAAAGTAAGCACGTGGCTGCCTACAGGTGAACCGTATGCCGCCTGGAATTTGTAACCCGGCAACATGTCAACAAAGAAACGGTAGGTTACCGACCCGGCAGGAAGCGTACCTACTGAACCGGCAGCGTCGGCAGCATTCGATACGTAGTATTTCTCTACGATGATGCTCTCAAGTCCGTTCTGAGCATTTGCGGCATGGCCAGAAATCATCAAGCCAAGACCTAAAAATATTTTTGTCATTTTGTTATAAAGGATTGAATTTGGATTGAAAAATTAATCGCAAGACTGACCAAACTGACCAACAAGATCCAAGAAGTCGGCAGTGTTGGTGGTGCCATCACCGGTGATATCTGTAGGACAAGGAACCAATCCGTTGGTAGCATCCAACAATGCAGAGTATGCCCAGTTAGATAACCACGATTTCTTGTTCAATTCGAATGCACCGCGGTAGTTGGTAGAAACAAAGAATCCATCAGCTGGAGTAGTACAAGTTGATGCAACGGCTGGGTTTGGAACAGCATTGTACTGATCGGTTACAGTTGTACCAGAAGCAGCAAACGTGAAATCTAGACCAGTTAATGTAGGAGTTACAACGTTACCATCAGCAGTGAATTTTGCTTCATCACCAGCTACAAGGTTAGCAGTGGTACCACCTACTGTTAATCCAGCAGTGTTACCTACGAACGTGTTACACTCAACAATAAGCGTTGGAGTAATTGCAGTAGTGTTATCGTTAGCAATACCACGCCAGTTGTGGTAAGCCTCAGCATTTCCTGTTCTAGTACCCATTGACTTGATCAAGTTCATACCTGAACGGTAGTTCGCAAAGATTGAGCTGCGGATTGTACCTTGAACTTTTTCTTTAGCGTTGATTCCCCAAGGACCAGATCCACCTCCTGTAGGCTGAGTGTTAGAACCGTTACCAATGAAAGTAGCATTGTAGATAGTTGGATTAGAAAGCAAGGTTGGATTTGCTTTGTTATCGTCGCCATCGGCCTCGATACCGCTATCTCCACCTGTGAAAGTAGCCGCATCAAGCTTAACAGAAAGGATAAACTGGGCTTTACCGGTGTAACCATGGTCGTAGTCGAAGTTATCGTCGTTGTTGAACATCAAGGATAAGTACTTCATGTTAACTGTACCTCCGAATGGCTCAACACCATCATCGTCGTTACACACAACTTCAAGGTTTTCGATGGTTGTACCGCGACCTACAGATCCTAAAGTAAGTCCATTCAACTCGTTATTAGCTCCTACAGATGCTCCAGCGTGACGAATAGAAACGTAACGAAGGATACCCGAGTTATCGTTATCATCTTCTTGGCCTGGAGGCATACCGTATAAGTTACGAGCATCAGCCGCTGTAAAGCCTTCGATGAAGCCGATACCGTCGCCACCGTTTACAGAATTAACACCACCAACCTGAGCTGTACCGAAGAAACCGGCAGCACCTGTAGCGCTGTAGTTAGCAGCAGTAGTTAGGTTATTTTTAGCTTTACCAAGAATAACGATTCCACCCCACTGGCCTTTGTTGGTTAAAGCGTAAGTACCATCGAGCGGATCTGCTTGTGCAGTGAAAATGATTGGGCAGCTTTCGGTACCGTTAGCGAAAATTTTACCATCGCGCATAACAAGGATAGCGTTAGCAGCCAAAGTAGTTCCTGTTGGAACACCTTTAATTACAGTACCCGGCTGAATGGTTAGTGTCTTACCTGCAGGAACGTAGATTTTGTTATCCAAAAGATACGTTTTGTCACACGTTAAAATAGTGTTTGTAGCAGTCAAGTCTCCGTCGTTGGCACCGCCGATAACGGCAAGTGTCGACATAGAAACTGTTGGACGAGAAGCTACCGGAGGGCAGCCACATGAAGCACCTAGGTTTTGCTGCGACGCTAACTGCGCAGAAACCTCATTACCAGCTGTCATTGCGATTAGGGCAAGAGCAGCAACTTTTGTGAAATTTGTTTTCATAAAATGAATTTGGTTGTTGAGCCGCAAAGATTGTGTGGGCATGTTGGCTAAAAACCACCTTCGTTTTATGAATGCCTTATTTTTTGTTTGATTTTTTATTAAGCCGAATGCACTTTTGAAAACAATTTTTTAACACCAGTTTTCTGGCGAAACAAATAAAATTTTGTGCTTTAAAACTTTCGGCTTCATTGGATAATATTGGATTCTAGAAGAGCTTATTAAATTTCAATACGCATCCGTATTAAATTAAAAACGAAAGCATATTATCTGTTTGTTGGCTCAACATTATCGTTGTTAACGTAAGGTTATGCAAAAGATGGTGTGTGTGCAATTTAATTTAATTCCATAGCCCAGGATTTAAATCCTGGGCTATGGAAATCATAACCTCGAAACCCAGGTTAATTGCAGGTAATATTGATGAAACCACGCCTTTTCACCCGTATACCAGGTGATGTATAATGGACCGGCTTCTATTTTGTGATGATCGTTGAGTTTTAGGCCCAATGCCGCATATGCCCAGTTCTCGCCATAAACGGCCGATGCTTTTCTGAACGTATTGAAAAAAGCTTCTTCGTATGCTGTAAAATACACGTTTGTGTTTTGTGCACCGATTGGGAAATCGATACCCATTAAATAGCGCAAGCGATGGGTGTATGGTGTTTCGCCCGTTGCACGATTTTGTATAAAGCGATTATCGAGTCGTATGCGGTGTTTGAACTGAATCGATGAGGCCGTGTGTTTATAGGTAGCCTGCAGATGCAGGCGATTTTCGTTTATATAATTTTCGGCAATTGCATTTTCGCGCTGGTAGACGTAGCTAGCATTGACTGATAATTTAGAGTTTAGGTTAAAACTCAAGCCTTGTTCGGAATAAAACAGAAGAAAGCTCGCATCTGATGCAGCTTTGGGTGATTTAAAATTTACCAACGGAAAAGCACCGAAGTAATACAAACCATATTCGAGCCGTTTTGAAAGCATCCCCGAATGGTCTATGGTGGGAAATACGCCGCCCACGTAAACCGATTGGGATTTTAAGGGCAACAAACACCCCAACACGATTATAAAAAAGAATAAGCCTTGTTTTTTCATATGGTTAACGGATTTCCATAGTCCAGGATTTAAATCCTGGGCTATGGATTTAAAACGCCCTTCGGAGCATATCGGCGTACTCGTTTGGCAAGATGCTTGCTTCAACTGCTTTGGCTGCTTTTTCCACATCATAAGCTACGCGAACAAATTCTACTTCGATGCTGTCTTTGTTGTATTTACTGCTGTTTTCGTTTAGTGTTAACAAAACATAGCATCCACGCGGATCGCCATCTTTAGGCTTACCAATGGAACCGAGGTTGATGGCATGGCGGTATGCTATTTTGCCTTCGAGCTCGTATTCAAACGTGCGGTGGTAAGGTTTGTGGGTATGTCCAAAAAATAGGATGTCGGCATTCGATCCTTCCATAATGCGCATCATGCTTTTTTCGTCGCGGTCCTCAAAAAGGTATTCGTTTATTTTACGTGGGCTTCCATGCACCATCAGAAGAAACAAGTTATCGCTGTTGAGCTGAAATTCGAGCTGCATGTGTGCCGGAAGGGTACGTAGGTAACGTCGCTCATCCGGGCCCACAAGCTGGTTGGTAAGGGCAATCGATTGCGAACCCATATCTTTTTCGGAGTCTGACTTATAAGCACAACCGCAATCGTCGGAACTGCGACCCACGCCATAATCGTAATTGCCTGCAATGGTTGGGATGCCGCGTTTGCGTATTTCGTTGATTACTTCGTTGGGCCAAATGTTGTAGCCTACAAGGTCGCCCAAGCAGTACACCGCGTCGGGCATGCGGATTTCAAGGTCTGCGAAGAACGCTTCGAGCGCCGGCAGGTTTGCGTGGATGTCGCTGAATAAAGCTAATTTCATTTTTGATGCGTTTTAGCCCCGGACTTCAGTCCGGGGTTTATTTGATAAATTTCCAGGTTAAAACGGCAAAAGCTGCACCCGCAAAAGGTGCGGTGAGATAAATCCAGATGTGTTCGGTGTGCCCGCTTACCAATGCTGGAGCAAGCGAGCGCCAAGGGTTCATGCTGGCACCGCACACCGGACCGGCAAACAAGGCTTCGAGCAACACAGTAGCACCAATGGCCAATCCGGCAAATAAGCCTTGTTCCTTACTGCCACGCGCCACGTGAATAATCACCAACATCAGGAAAAAGGTGAGGATAAACTCGAAAACGAAGGATTGCCATGCAGTTCCCGCTGGCAAGGTAGCTCCGAGCATGGCATTGGCGGGAAATAAAAATCGAAGCAGGCCACTCGCCAACAAAGCCCCAAGGAGCTGACTAATAACGTAGGGTAAAATTTCTTTTCGGTCGAACGAGCCTGAAAGATGAAACGCCATTGTAACAGCGGGATTGAAATGCGCACCCGATATGGAGCCCAAGGCATAAATCATGACCATAACGATGAGCCCAAAGGTGATGGCAATGCCCAAATGCGTAATGGACCCGCCCAATTCCTGATTAACGACGATAGCTCCGGTGCCACAAAACACCATGGCGAACGTACCCAGAAATTCGGCAATATACTTTTTCATTACGGTTTGCCTAACAGCAACCTCCACCCGGTGTGCAGGCATTTTGGTTGATGAGTTCGGTTAAGCTGAGCTTCTTTTTTTCTTGGGGGATGCCACAGCTGTCTTCGGCCAAACAAGCCGTTTGCTTAGTGCGAAGAATAAAGTCGTTGCCGTCGAAATCGAGCGCGTACTTGCCAATGGTTTGTGCTTGGTATTCTACCTCAATTTCCAAATCTTCAATGCCCAGCTTTTCTTCCGAAAGGTGAATAATATCGAGCAGTTTCGATGGTTTCAGGCGATGATCGAAGTCGTTGGCATTCCAAAGCTGGAAGTTGGCTACCTTTTCGTGACGGATAGTTCCGCCGCAATCGATGAATTGCTTAGAGATGATGCCTACTTCGGTAACATGAAAATGCTCGGGAACGATGGTTCCGTTTTCGAGTTTGAAGTTTACCGTTTCAACTTGGTTGAGGTGCTTTTTGATGTCTGATAATTTCATGGCTTTTTGATTTTTAGCAACACGCTGATTTTTTCGTGTTAAGGATGACTGCTACGGATGCAAAATATTCCTGCAATTTTTCGATGGCGGTTTCGTCGACGCAGTAGCAGATGGCATTGCCTTCGATTTCGCCTTTGATGATACCGGCACTTTTAAGCTCTTTCAGATGCTGCGAAACGGTAGGCTGCGCAAGCGGGAGTTCGTTTACAATATCGCCACAAATGCAGGAATCTACACTGAGAAGGTATTCTACAATAGCTACTCGTGCCGGATGACCCAGCGCTTTGGCTAATGCGGCAATGCTGTTTTGTTTGTCGGTAAAATGATCGGTTTTGGTAGCACCCACGATTTTATTTTTATATTGCAATATTACGATAAATGCATTCCCAGTTATTCACTCTTTAGATTATTTAAGAAATTAATTTCAATTTGCCTTTCGCACAAACTCCGATTTCAGCGCCATTGCGCCAAAGCCATCTATTTTACAATCGATGTTATGATCGCCTTCTACCAAACGTATGTTTTTGACTTTTGTGCCGGCTTTTACGGCTTTAGAGAATCCTTTAACGGGCAGATCTTTAATCACCACAACAACATCGCCATGTTGCAAAATAGCGCCATTCGAATCTTTCACAACAAATGTATCGTTTGAATCTTCGTTTGCGTTCCATTCAAAATTACAATCGGGACAAACAAACTTATTGTCATCAATAGCATATGCGTAAGGGTATTCGCATTGCGGACATGTTTTTGTTTCTTCATTCATAGCGTTGGTTTTTGGGTGGAAAATTACGCTTTTGAGCAGATAGCGTTTAACAAATAGATGAAATAATCAACGCTTTCGATGGTGGGGAACAACAATTACATGGTTTCCCTTGTTAATCACTTAGATATCGTCATCAATCGTCATCGATAAACGAATAAAATCCATCCACCAAACTTCATGAATATCCTGTTTTTATTACCATGCACTATTGGTTGTATAGAAATAACAGCTATTTAGCCGAGGATCTTAACTAAAGTACCATTAATGCAGGAAAAGGGAAACACAAACAACCAAAAATTAGAACCGCAGCAATATGATTACATTTTTTGCGGAGTTGGCGCCTCTGCTTCCCTTTTATTGATGCAACTGCATCAAAATGATCTTTTATTAAACAAGCGCATTTTACTCATCGATCCCGATGCGAAAGAGAAAAGAGATAAAACGTTCTGCTTTTGGGCAGATGCTGAAGATCCTATTTCAAGCGACCTAGAAACTATAATTTCGCATAAATGGAAGCAGGTAAGTTTGACTGGCGATACCATTCAATCCATCGAACCTTACAGTTACAATCACGTGTCGAGCATCGATTTGTATAGTACCATACATCGATTAACGGAACACTATGGATGGGATAAAATTAATGAGCCCGTAAATCAGATTTATACCGACATTGAGGGGCCGTTTATTCCTCTAAATGGCATAAAAATAAAGGCCAAATACATTTTCGATTCCAGACCTCCGGTTTTCAAAAATGCTAAGATTGGAGAAAGCCATATCTATCAAAGTTTTATAGGATGGATGATAGAGACAGAACATGAAATAAAAAATCCAACGGCATTCCGCTTTATGGATTTTGAGATAGATCAGCAAAATTCAACTCAGTTTGTATATGTATTGCCCTTTTCTGCGCATACGGCACTTGTAGAAGTTACGCGGTTTGGGGCTGAAATTATTGGTGCGGCCGAAGCTGATGCACTGCTTGTAGAATATGTAACAAAACATTTCGGGAACTATTCGATTCAAGGTACCGAGGCAGGGTGTATCCCTATGAGCAACTCAGAAATAGAATCTACGAATTTGCTCGGGGTGGTGAATTTGGGTGCGCGTAATCACCAAATAAAGCCGAGCACAGGATATGCATTCAAAAACATGTATAACAATGCGCGCGCACTTGTTGAGAAAATTAAGCAAAATCACCCTATTGAGAATTTGAGCAGGGAGAATATAACAGAACGTAAAGGCCGATATTCATTTTACGATGCATTACTCCTGGATATTTTAAGCTGCAAACCTCAACAAGGGAAGCGTATTTTTAATGCTCTTTTGAAGGGGGTAGAAACGCGGACTATTTTAAAATTTTTGGACGAGAAAACAAGTACCGTTACCGACCTAAGTATTTTTAAAAAATTGCCGTGGGGGATTTTCCTGAGCACCTTGTTTAAACGATGTGCTTTATCCTCAATCATTCGCCCCGTTGCTCTTACACTATTAACCCTTGTTTTTTTACTACTGCCGCATGAATCTGCTATTAATAGCACCTTATCAACAGGATTTATTTGTTTAGGAATGGTCGCTGTTGGAATCCCACACGGGGCTGTAGATCATTTGCTTGAGACCGGTACATGGGATGTGAAAATTGCTCCGTTATTCGTTTTAAAATATTTGATGTTGGGGGCATTCATGGGATTATTATGGGTTTTACTTCCCAAACTTGCACTCGCGGTATTTTTAGGCTATTCTGCCTGGCATTTTGGACAGGCAGATGGCGTTAAATGGAAGTTGTCAATACCCATTTCTTTCCTCTGGGGGGCAACTGTTTTAGTTTATATTTTGGGAACACACGCTACCGAAACCAATCAAATACTTGCTTTAATGGACGGATTTAAATGGATGCTTGCGTGCAATGCGTTGATTTTGCTCCCTTGGTTTATCCTCGCCCTATTTCGTAAAAACATGTCGTTTGCAATTACGTTAATCTGGCTTTCGCTTGCGGCACAGCTTCCACTTTTAACTTCATTTGCATTGTATTTTATCGGCCAACATAGCATAACGGCATGGAATGATATCAAAAAACACTTAAATATTAGAAACCGTCAATTGTGGCTTAAATCAATGTATTTTCATGCTGCTGCGTGGGTTTTATTTCTGTTGTTTGTGCTCGTATGGATTCCGTCGTACCCGAAGCAGGAAGGAAATCTCTGGGCCATTTTTTTCATTTTTATTTCGTGTATCAGTTTTCCGCATGCATTCTATATGAACATTTTGTATAGAAAGAATAAAAAGAAAATAGGGTAACATGATTGCTGTAGCTATAGGAAGAAAAACGTATTGAATTGAGGCATATAAGTATTCCATAAAAAAACCGATGCCTCCCACTTAGGAAGAAACATCGGCTTTTGTAAAGGTAGATTTGTTGGTCTTAATCTTCTGTTCTCGACAAAGCGTAAATCACCAAACCAAAGCCAATCTTATTAATGGCATCGGCAATGTTGTACACGATATCCATTGAATGAGCTGCGGCTGCAGGGTCAGAAACCAATTGAATTCCGAACAAGCCACCTGGCGTTCCTAAAATGTATCCTAGCGGATAAATTGCCCAACCTACCAATACAAACCAAGCAAGTACACGCGTAGCTTTTGCCACTTGCGGACCTGCCGTTTGCGATAGTTGTGCCACTTCGCCAAACCAAATCAAATATGCAATGTAGAAATATGCGGCACCTGAAATTACGCCCCAAAGAACGCTGCTATCTCTGTCGATTGTTTCTCCGAAATAGCCTGTTACCAACATCACCAACGAAGCGAAAATCAGTTTCCATAACAAGGAAACTTTAGCTCCTGCTTTTTTCGTGATTAGATAAAATTCTACGCACATCAATGGAACGGTGAGGATCCAGTCGACGTAACGAAAAAACGTAGGCGATTCGCCCGTTTCGAGATTATAACCTCGCATGTAGTAGTAGTGCACTGCTGCAATGAAGGTTATTAGTCCTGAAACTAATACAGATGTTCTCCATTTTTTTGAAGTGTTGTTTAACTCAAAAAAGAAGAATACAGATGCGGCCATCATGGCCATCGTTCCGATGAAGAACGTAAATGCAACATAATTGTCGCTGGCAATTTTCAAACTTTCCATTTGATTTGTGTTTAGTGTTGTCCTACTCTTAAGGATTTTCGGTTACTCCGTGTTTTTGAATGATTTACACCTTCATTTAATACTTGTTTAACAACGTCGAATAGCTATTGTTTAGCGTTTGTTAAAATAAATTAAACAAAAACTTGAACCACTTGTAAATAGTAGGAATTTGGATGAGAAAATATTTTCACTAGCCCAGGA
>JBKCFX010000378.1:0-6011 GCA_046303595.1 Bacteroidia bacterium | reverse complement strand
TTCAAACCGTTTTGGTTGATGAACCATCTACGGAAGACGCTATCTCAATCTTACGTGGTATTAAAGACAAATATGAAAATCACCACAAAGTAATCATCAAAGATGCTGCGATCATTGCTGCAGTTGAATTATCACAACGATATATCACTGATAGACATTTGCCGGATAAAGCGATAGACTTAATTGATGAGGCTGCATCTAAATTGCGGATGGAAATAAACTCCTTGCCCGAAGAACTGGATGAGTTGGAGCGTAAAATCCGTCAGCTCGAAATTGAACGCGAGGCCATTAAGCGTGAAAACGACGAAAAGAAATTGGCCACCTTGCACGAAGTAATTGCCAATCTCGAAGAGGAGCGTAATGCATTCAAAGCCAAATGGCAGGAAGAGAAAAATGTGCTGGATGAAATCCAGAAACAGAAATCGCAAATAGAAGCTTTGAAATACGAAGCCGAACAAGCCGAACGCAGCGGCGATTTTGGCAAGGTGGCCGAGATTCGTTACGGGCGTATAAAAGATGTCGAGCAGGCCATCGAAGAACTGAAATCGCGGCTCATTGAAACGCAACGCGGCAAAGCCATGATTAAGGAAGAGGTTGATGCCGAAGACATTGCAGGCGTAGTGAGCCGCTGGACCGGCATACCTGTAAACCGCATGCTGCAAAGCGAACGCGAAAAACTATTGCAGCTCGAGGCCGAATTGCATAAACGCGTGGTAGGTCAGGAGGAAGCCATCGAAGCGGTATCGGATGCTATTCGACGCTCTCGGGCAGGCTTGCAGGACAAACGTCGTCCGATTGGCTCCTTTATTTTCCTCGGCACAACCGGCGTGGGAAAAACCGACTTGGCCAAAGCCTTAGCGGAATTTCTATTTAACAACGACCAGGCAATGACGCGCATCGACATGAGCGAATACCAGGAGCGGCATTCAGTAAGTCGTTTGGTTGGAGCTCCTCCCGGCTATGTAGGATACGATGAAGGCGGCCAACTTACAGAGGCGGTGCGCCGCAAACCATACAGCGTGGTATTGCTCGACGAAATCGAAAAAGCACATCCCGATGTATTCAACATCCTTTTACAGGTGCTCGACGATGGCAGATTAACCGATAATAAAGGACGCGTGGTGAATTTCAAAAACAGCATCATCATTATGACTTCGAACATTGGTTCGCATTTGATTCAAGAACAGTTTGATGGACTAACCGAATTCAACCGCGACGAGACCATCGCTAAGGCAAAAAACGAAGTCTTTGAGTTGTTGAAAAAAACGATTCGTCCGGAGTTTTTGAACCGCATCGACGACATTATCATGTTCCAGCCCTTGAGCCGCGAGAATGTGGAAGAGATTGTGAAGCTGCAATTTAATGGAGTGAAGGACTTGCTGCGCGAACAAGGCTACACACTCGAAGCTACACCCGAAGCCCTCGACTGGCTGGCGCAGCTGGGCTACGACCCGCAATTTGGTGCCCGTCCGGTAAAACGCTTGTTCCAACGCAAAGTATTGAACGAATTGAGTAAGCAAATTTTGGCTGGAAGCATCAGCCGCGACAAAGTGATTATGCTGGATATGATTGAGCATCAGTTGTTCTTTAGGAATGTGGAGCGCGAAATGGCGTAATTGATTGAGGAGGGTTTGATTAATGGAAGATCTGAATAACAGCGGATCTTCCTTTTTTTCGTCCCCTAATAATTTCGTCCGACAAAAAGCGGCTCTGTAAGTCCCGTTAATTCATCAGCTAAAAGCATTCGAACAGCCATTTGCCCTTCAGCCCCCAATGAAATGCTGAATTCATTCACATATAAATCGATATGCTGTTTCATCACATCTAAACTCATTTCCTGAGCATATCCTCGCACAAAATCGCTTGTGGCTTCAGGCTGTGCAAACGCCAAACGAATACTCTCAGCGATTTGCTGTTCAATTAAACGTTTTAGTTCATCTGGAAATGAGCGCCTTACAACAATACAACCCAAGGGTATTGGCATTTTAAATTTCTCTTCCCACCACGAACCAAGGTCAATAATTTTTGTGAGCCCCTTTTCTGCATAGGTAAATCGGGATTCATGAATGATCAATCCGGCATCAAATCGCCCTTCAAGCACAGCATTTTCTATTTCAGAAAAAACAACTTCTTTGGTGTTCAGATTTTGTCCAAGTAACAATCTCAACAGACGATTGGCTGTGGTGTTAACGCCGGGAATGGCTATTTGCATTGTTGCAATTTCAGAAAGTGTAAATTGTTCACGCGCCACAAGTAAGGGCCCACAGCCAAAACCCAACGCAGATCCGGCATCCAAGATCTGATAGTTTTTAGAAATGTGCGGAACAATACCAAACGAGGCCTTGCAAACGTCAAACTCTCCACGCAACAAACCTCTGTTTAAATTTTCGATATCATGGAAGCTCTCATCGAACCCAATAGCATTATCAAGGTTTCTGTGCAATACGTTGTAAAAACTAAATGTATCGTTCGGGCAAGGAGATATTCCCAATTTAAAATTCATTCAACAAGGGATTATCGGGCAATGATAATTTTACGTAAAAGTGGGATACCAAATTCGGGACTTCGAAGCAGCAGAAAGTAAACTCCATTATCTAAACCTGAAACATCAATTGCATCCAGATTGTTTTCACAATTTTGGCGATGCACAATGCGACCTTGCACATCGCGAATCTCTATCATTTCCTTTTGAAATATTGAATTAACATAAATAAATTCTCCTGCAGGCTGAGGATATACAACCAACTTACCTTGGCTTACTTCGTCTACACCGTCAATTACAAGCCCTGTGAGGTAATACGCTGAAGAAATTTCGCCCGATCGCGTTGCTATCGTTAGCAGAGATGCTCCGATATTTTTGCTAAAAAATAGATACGTAATAGTAGAATCAACCACCACCTGATCCAACTCCCAAAAACCACTATCATTTAACACATACACGCTATCGGTTTGAAGCGAATTTTGCTTAAATCGTAAGGCATTGAAAGAACCTGCAGGTATAGCCAAAACACCAAATCCATCGACATTGATTTCAATATTCACAGTCGATTTAACCTTTCCTGTATCGGCGTTTACAGGAATAATTGAGTTTTGAGCGCCGAAATAACTTTCATAGGCATAATCGAATCCATATGTATCGCCAAAAGTTAGCGGATATGGCATTGAATACCCCGCAAAATCAAATCGCGTAATTCGAGATTGCATCGTAATGGGATCGTAATTCGAGAACCCTTCAATTCTCGCCCCTTCGGGAGAGAGTGATTCGAAAAAATACTTGGAGAAATTAGATGTTAATGCAAATTCGGCATTGGGAAAACTATCTACAAAAGGGGTTTCATCAACCTTAACAACCGTCAGCGTGTCTTTAAAATCATTTTGCAGCAAAAAATAATCCCATGCCTGATTTGCACCTGCAGTTGGAATATCAATCTGGCTCAGGTTGACATTTATAAATCCCCTGAAGTACTGATTTCCAAAGCGATGATAATCGAAATTATCGAGTTCTATCTGTGCAACGAGCGATGAAACACCTACGAAAACGGTGAAAACAAGAAGCGTGATGTGCTTTTTCATATGTAAAGCCATTTTCAACAAATATAATGTAAAACGCATAGATCTTTTGTCTTCAGAACGTTCGATTTTGGTTAAATTCGCGCCAAAATTAATAACCCGGTATGGCTCTTAAATGTGGTATCGTTGGATTGCCCAATGTGGGAAAATCGACGTTGTTCAACTGCCTTAGCAATGCAAAAGCGCAGGCTGCTAATTTCCCCTTTTGCACGATTGAGCCTAATGTTGGCGTAATTACCGTTCCGGATGAACGCCTCACTGCTTTAGCCAATCTAGTTAATCCCGAACGAATTGTTCCTACGACCGTAGAGATTGTAGATATTGCCGGATTGGTTAAAGGGGCTTCAAAAGGCGAAGGACTTGGCAATCAATTTTTAGCAAACATCCGCGAGTGCGACGCTATACTCCATGTTTTACGATGCTTCGATGACCCCAACGTTGTTCACGTTGACGGAGAAGTAAATCCGGTGAACGACAAAGAGGTTATTGATTTGGAATTGCAGTTAAAAGACCTCGATTCGGTTGAGCGCCGAATGCAAAAGTTAGAGAAGCAGGCAAAGGCAGGTGACAAGGAAGCAAAAAGGCAGTTTGACATATTGAGCCGCTACCGCGAAGTTTTACAACAAGGAAAATCGGCCAGAAGTATTGTACTCGAAAGGCCAGATGATATTGATTTTGCGCGTGAATTGTACCTGCTAACCAACAAGCCGGTTCTCTATGTTTGTAATGTTGATGAAGGCTCTGCAATAAAAGGCAATCGACATGTTGAGGCCGTGCGAAAAGCGATCGAAAATGAAGGTGCCGAATTGATGATCATTACGGCTGCTATGGAGGCCGAAATTGCGCAACTCGAGACTTTCGAAGACAAAGCCGCATTTCTTGCCGAAATTGGTCTGGATCAACCTGGTGTAAATAAACTCATCAAAGCAGCCTATTCACTACTTAGCTTGCAAACTTATTTTACAGCAGGTGTTACCGAAGTGCGTGCCTGGACAATTGCAATGGGGACGAAAGCACCTCAGGCTGCGGGTGTTATTCACAGCGACATGGAAAAAGGGTTTATTCGTGCAGAAGTAATCAAGTACAACGACTTTATTCAGTTAGGTTCCGAATCGGCGTGTCGCGACAATGGAAAACTCGCTGTTGAAGGGAAAGAATATGTTGTAAAAGACGGCGATATCATGCATTTCCGCTTCAACGTCTAACCTTCTTTTCAATTTAATGAAGGCAATTGAATCGGTAATTTTAGGTTAACCGGAATAGATTTCCGAATAAACCATTTCGAAACGACCACATTTCCCTGAACAGATAATTGCGGCTTTTTCCCACTCAGTATTCCCAGTACCATTCCGGGTTTTAAGAATGCTTTTAAATCGCCGTTTAAATCCCACTTTACCTCGGGATGTTGCAGGCGCATAATCCGAATTGTTCGCTGCGTTCTGATTTCGCCCACCTTGATATCATTGACCATAACATCGAGATTTACCTTACGAATTTTGAATTTCAATCGGTCTGGATTGTTAATCTCTGTTGTGAACGAAAAATCGAGTTTCCCATCCTTCAGTTTACCGGCCTCAAATTTCGAAATACGCTCAATGTTTGGTATAGCAACATTTTGAAAACTGGCACAGGATGAAAATCCAAGTATAGCACTAAAAAGGAAAAATCGAAACTGGCGCAACATAAGATAGATTTTCGAAATAACGCGATTAAAATAAAGCTATTGCCTAAGCAATGGATTCAAATGCCGCTGTAAAGCTTTTTCCGGGTAGTGAAGGTAGTACATTTTCAAATTCAAGCAGATGTGCAATGCTTGGAAGAATGTCGATAGACTCGACTTTTTCTGAAACGATGCGACGCTTTGTAAGTAAACCTTGAGGTCCGGCAACAATGCAAAACGTTTTGCGTGCATCAATTTCGTTTGCATGATCGTAACCAAACAAGTCATTTTGGTCTGAAATGGCATTGTGGGCCTGATCGCGTCCGTGTTCGGGAGCAACAATCAAAACTGTATCATTCGCCATACCGGGTGTGTTTTGGATAAGTTGCCACAAACGCGCAATGCCGTAATCGGCAAGGTGCAGATTTTCGCAATAGTCCGTATAATTCGAATGACAGATGTCGGCTCCCTGCAAATTAAACACGAGCAATTCGGGCTGATTGTTTTGTAAAGAATCTGCGGCGGCGGCAATGCAACGCAGGTCCTCATTAATACGCGATTGCGGCAGCTCCGAAAAAAAGGAAATGGCTCGTTCGGTGCGTTCGGACAAGGTTTGTTCGTGGTAAGGGTGAATTGAACAGCCACTCGCGTTTCTTACGAGCCCTTTGTATGCACTCAGCGCATTGGGAATCCAAACCGCCTTGATTTCCCTGCCCTCACGTAAACGACTGCGGCCGTAAGATTCGAACACCGAATTTTCGGTTAAGGCATCGCGGCAATC
>JBKCFX010000377.1:0-4921 GCA_046303595.1 Bacteroidia bacterium | reverse complement strand
TTTAAGATCAGGTGCAAGTGGTTCTCGCATCGTATTCAACTCCGTAAACATTACAGGTACCGATGTCGAAAATGGTGTAGCACTCGAAGTGTTGGGTGGAAACAACTACGTGGTAAAAAACAACATCTTCGCCAATAATGGTGGTGGGTACGCGGCGAATATTTCGCAGAATCCTTCTCTTAAAGATTGGGATTTTAACAGCTATTTCTCAAGCGGTCCACAGTTTGGCTTACTAAACAATACCCCATACAACCAACTTGCCGACTGGGGTCCTGCTTTAGGTGGAGATGCCAATTCGAAAAAACTACCTCCATTGTATGAAAGCACAACTGAACTTTTGCCTGCACAGCGTCAATTGAACGGCTCAGGTGTTGCTTCGCAGAACATCATTCTAGACATTGATGGCGAAATTCGTAACCAGCTCGCACCCGATATCGGAGCGCAGGAATTCATGGTCGACTTTGGTATTACCGATTTGGTTAACCCATCGCTCGATTGCTACCAAACCGCCAGCGAAAATGTAACCATTGCGCTGCGTCAGTTCGGCGATATTCCGTTTATCAATTTGCGTCTGGCGTATCAGCTTAACAATGGTCAGATTTATTACGATACCATTCCGGGTGCAATCACCAACGATATCCATTTCACATTCAACAATACAGTCGATTTGAGCCAGGAAGGAACCTATCTCTTCAAGTTGTGGCTCATCGATAACAGCGACGATAACCCGAACAATGATACCTTGTTTGTAACGCGTTTCCGTAAACCAAGTCCGGTGGTAGATTTCAACTTTGCACCACAATGTGCAAAAACCGCTGTTCCATTTACTGGTCTCGCTTCTATTTCTCAGGGATTCATCGCCGATTATGTGTGGAACTTTGGCGATGGCACCGAAGGTGTAGGTCAGAACACCAACCATATTTTCGATATCGCCGGAACGTATGATGTAAATCTGAAAGCATTCAGCAACGAAGGCTGCTTCTCCGAAATTACCAAGCCAGTGAGTCTGTTCGCGAGTCCTGAAGCCGACTTTGAAGTTTCCGACATTTGTTCGGGCGGAAATGTTTCAATTACCAACCAAACACAGTTGTTTGGCGGAACGGGTAATCTTTCGTATGCATGGAATTTTGGCGATGGAACAACTGGTACAGGACTATCTCCGGCACATGTTTACGCCAATGCAGGTAATTACCAGATTTTACTCACGGCTTCGAATTCGAACGGTTGTACCGATACTACTTCGCGCCTGTTAACGGTAAATCAAAGTCCGGTAATTACGTTCAACCTAAGCGGCACATACCCTGCCAATACAGCTCCAATAGTACTTGCAGCAAGTCCTGTAGGTGGTGAGTTTTCAGGTATCGGCGTTATTGGCAATACATTCTATCCAATTTTGGCAGGAGTGGGAACATTTACGATAACCTATACCTACGAAAATTCTGTTACAGGATGTTCGGGAAGTCAATCGCGCACCATTACAATTATTCCTGCGCAATTCCCACCTGTTATTATCAGTCAACCAAGTTCGTTCGCGATTTGCGAAGGCCGAAGCGAATTGCTTTTCGTTGGAGCCCAAGGTCAGGATCTGAATTTCCAGTGGTATAAGAACAATGTTGCTATCCTTGGCGCTAATTCAACATCTTACAACATCGTTGATGCCGATGCTTCGGTTGCAGGAACTTATTTTGTAGAAATTTGGAACGAACTTGATACTATTCAGAGCACTGCAGCTCAGATAACCTTCAATGGTTCATCGAGTGCTGAGCAAACGGTTTATTTCTGCACAACAGCAGGATTTACATTACCGAACGGAGAATTCATTAATGAGCCGGGTACATACACACGCACAATTCCAAGTATTTTAAGTTGCGACAGTGTTGTTACGACTATAGCCATTGCAGCACCGGTAATTCAAGTTGCACTACAACAAACCATTTGTAACAGCCAAAGTTATTTGTTCAATGGGGAGGAATTAACCATAGCCGGAATTTACACAGACACTTTAACGTCAATTGGAGGCTGTGATTCAATCGTTACGCTAAACTTAGTTGTTAATGAGATTACTTTTGGAGTTGACAATATCGTTAGTTGTATACCAATTACATGGATTGACGGAAATACTTATTCAAATTCGACCAACTCACCAACATTCACATATTCAAATTCGGCTGGCTGCGATTCGGTTGTTACACTAAACTTAACTATTACACCACAACCTGAACAGCCCGCAACCGCTTGCTACGAAACAGCAACATTCAATACAGCAACGTGCTCTTGGGATGTAACCGGTACTCAACCCGAGCAACCCGCAACCGCTTGCTACGAAACAGCTACTTTCAATGCAGCAACCTGCTCTTGGGATGTTAGTGGAATTCAACCCGAGCAACCCGCAACCACTTGTTACGAAACCGCTACTTTCAATGCTGCAACGTGCTCTTGGGATGTAACAGGAACTCAACCAGAACAGCCTACAACGGCCTGCTACGAAACGGCAACATTCAACACAGCAACATGCTCTTGGGATGTTACAGGAACTCCTGCGCCTGCCATCGTTACCAACGCTGCTGCTTGCGGCTCATACACCTGGTCGGCAAACGGCGAAACCTACAGTACTTCGGGCCAGTACAGCTTCAACAGCAATTGCCAGGACTATACGCTAAACCTGAGCATCAACCAAGCTAGTGCTTCTAGCATTACCGCAACCATTACACAAGGCGAAACCTACAGCTTCGATGGACAAAATTTAACTACTGCAGGCACATACACCGCTACCTTGCAAAATACTGCAGGCTGCGATTCGGTTGTAACCTTAACACTTACTGTTAACCCTGCTCCACCAGCCGGTTGTTTTGCGAGTTCGGTAGTAGATTTTATTCAAGGGTATAATTCTTCCGGTGGCCCGGTAGAAACTATTCGAAGCAATAGCGCACAGGCAATAGGTCTTCCAGAACCGGTTGTTGATGGAGTTGTTAACTTTGTTTCACTTGGATTTGGTGGTTCAATTACTTTGTCATTTGCCGGCCCAATAGCAAACGGTCCGGGAGCCGACATTCGCATCGACGAAGCAACTTGGGGCGCGTCAAATACATGCAATCGCTACCCTGAAACTGCCGATGTTTTTGCTTCACAGGATGGAATTAACTTCGTATACCTTGGACGTGGTTGTCAGGATATGAGTCTAGATCTTGGCCTACTTTCTTGGGCGCAATATGTACGCATTGTTGATGTTTCCAATATAGTAGCGTTCAGCACAGGTGCCGATGGATTTGATGTAAACGGGGTAGAATGCCTTAACGGATCAGCAACATCTACACCCGATGATGGCCTCGTAGCTTGCAGCCTTCAAGAAATAGTTTCCTATACGGCTGGTTTGCGCAAAAACGGAACTCCAGTTCCGGTTTCACGAAGCAATGCAAACAATGCATTGGGAATTGCTCAGAATAACAATACAATTAATTTCGTTTCCTTAGGCTTTGGCGGAACATTGGTAGCTAAATTTGATTATGTGGTTTTCAACCAGCCTGGCAATGATTTGAGGATTACTGAAACCTCATTTGGTAATCCAAGTTGTACAAATTATCCCGAAAAAGCTCGAATAAGCCTAAGTCTCGATAACATCAGCTGGGTAGAAATTGGTGAATTATGCACTGATGGCGAGATCGACATGGGAGCTATGCCATATGCTCAGTTTATCAAAATTCAAGACGCATCGCCATTAAGCAGCAACCGATTTGGAGGAAGCGCCGATGGCTATGATGTTGATGCTGTAGTACAGTTAAACTCAGGTTGCGCTGCCTCAGCATCTAGAACAAGCGATGAAGACAATATAAATGTGTCGGATGAATCAATCCTCGTTGAAGCATTTCCAAACCCAATGGGTTCTGAAACAACCGTAAGATTTACCCATGTTGATGTAGCATCGAATGCTTCCATTGAATTGTTTGATGCCACTGGTAGACTCGTTACAAAATACAATCTGCATGTTGATCAGGATGATTATTCGTTTGTATTCTCAACCGAGAACCTAGCAAAAGGCTTGTATCATCTGGTAGTTACCACAGGTTCGGATATTTACAACGAACGACTAGTTAAATAATTAATCTTCAACAAATAACAAGCAGGTGCTAAAGCAATTTGGCACCTGCTTTTGTTTTATACGACCCTCAACAATAGACGAAAATTCAAAAAATCGAATTTGAATAATTTGGCACTTTTACAATATATTCGCCATCTGTTTCTTTGCGTTATCTTAACACTCTGAAACCGAAAACTTAACTTAAGCTGCGCATGAATGTAGTTGCCGGAATTGATATTGGCGGTACCAATACCGCTTGTGGACTCGTTACCGAAGATGGAGAGGTGTTGAGTAAGGATATTCTACCCACACGTTCGTTTACCGATGCCGAAAGCCTGGTAAAAGCAGTTTCTAGTAGCATTCGCCAACAAATAAAAAACAATCCCGAATCGCTTTTACAGGGAATAGGCATTGGTGCTCCCAACGCCAACCCCTATACCGGAACGGTTGACTATGCTCCAAACTTAAGCTGGAAAGGTGTAGTTCCGCTTAAAAAAATGTTTGAAGAGGAGCTTAAACTCCCCACCCTAATTACCAACGATGCGAAAGCTGCAGCTCTAGGCGAATTTCGGTATGGTGCTGCCCGTGGATTGTCTGATTTCCTCGTAATCACACTCGGAACGGGTTTGGGGAGTGGTCTCTTCTCTAATGGACAAATCGTTTACGGGCACGATGGTTTTGCCGGCGAACTGGGCCATGTAATAGTTGAACGCAACGGACGACTTTGCGGATGTGGACGAAAAGGCTGCCTCGAAACATATTGCTCGGCAACAGGAATTGTACGCACCTATAAAGAGTTAAATCCTCAGGCTCCAGAACATATCGACTCCAAAGAAATTACAAAAC
>JBKCFX010000376.1:0-8351 GCA_046303595.1 Bacteroidia bacterium | reverse complement strand
ATATTGCAGGTTAAGGCAAGCGATACATTTTCGCAAACAGAATCGGCCGAGCTAATTGCGGCAATTGGCTTTGGATGAATAACTATGGTTTGACTTAACGTGTCTGAATAACATCCGTTGGTCCCCAAGGCATAAAAACCCACTTGCACATTGCCCGGGGCATTCCAAATTACAGAAGGGTTGGCTGTGTTGGTAGATGGACTTGCTACACCGGAGCCAAAGTTCCACGAATAACTCGTTACATCGGATGCTGTTCCCTGATATGAGAATTGCAGCGCAATATCTTCACAAACCGAATTTGCTGCAGAGTTGAATGCAGCCGAAGGTCTTGGTTTTACTGTAACGGTATGCGAGGTAAGCACCGAAGTGCAGGAGCCAACTGTAACCTGAAGCGTAACGGTTTTCGTTCCCGGTGTATTCCAGGCAATTGAAATGCTTGGGCCACCTGTAGCAGGTGAAATAATCCCGCCATCGGTTGTCCATAGATAGGTTGCACCTGCAATGGGCGTAATTGCCGAAAAATTGGCTGAACTTTCTGCACATACTGACGCCGGGAAATTGAATGCCGATGTAGGGCTTGCAACAACCTCAACTGTAAATGAAGTGTCGTTTGCGGCACAACCTCCGCCGCTCAGGTTTAGTGTAACGGTTTTAATCCCCGTTGTGCTCCAGGTTACATTTTGGTCGGCAAGCGAATTCGACGTTGGCGGAGTGGCTCCCGCTCCAAAATTCCAAGCAATTACAGTAGGTTGAGCCCCTGTAGCTACAGGTGTTGTGCCTTCGTATGTTATCAACGACGTTTCATTCAAACAGATTGGTGTCGTTGCTGTAAATGCCATATCGTATGGCTTCTGACTAAATGTGATGGTATCGACCAAAACAAAAGGAGCACCGCACGGTAAATTTGAATCGTAGGTTACTTTGCATATAAACCTTCGAAAATTTTGCGCTGTAGCAGGATAATCGAGTAAGGCTTGACCGCTACCGGGATTTATGGTCGGGTTGAATGAAGTTGTTGCCGTTGCTATAGTGGCTCCTTGCAAACCGGTCCAGTTTAGCTGGGGATTTGAGTAAGTTGCAGGCGCTGCTCCTGTGTAGGGAACAACAGCGTATGTATATTGAGTTGCTGTGTTGTTTACAGCAATATCGGTTCCTGCAAAACTTGAAACAGAAGGACAATCGCTATCGCAATCGGGTGTAATTCCCGAAAAACTATCGCCCTGCCACATACCCAAGCAAATCGGTTTATTTTGAATGTGAATTTGGATGTTATTGCTTGTTTCAAAAAGACGAATGTAAAAGGTCGCTGTACCTCCACACGTAGAAAAGAAAGGCACATTGGTGTAATAAACGCTTAATATGCGGTTGGGTGCGGTTCCTGTTGTTTGGTATCGAATTGCGTTTGGAACACCATTGGGATTCCAATCCTGGTAGCAACCAAGAATAGCATTTTCGGGGAATTCTTCAGTCGGATCGCAATGATCTGAAGCCATTGCATCTGCATCAAACGAAAACAGACTTGTAGGCGTACCGGTACCAAGTGAAATGAATCCATTGGGCGATATGCGGAATTGCGTAAAGGGTATGCCCGAGAATAAAAACGTAAAACCAATGGGCAACACGCCGGATGGAATATCATCGGTTAGGTTTACCACGGTTCCGGCAGGGGTTGCAGCCTGGAATGGAATCGGCGTTTCGACATAGCTCATTACTTCCGGTGTAAATCCGGGTATTGTATTCAGTGTAGCGGCCGGGGGAGCATTCACTGTAGAAAATCCGAATATGAATGGTTTGCAAACCTGTTGGTCGGCAGGTAGGAGGTTATTTACCACCACAACCTGTCCGTAACCAGAGTCCAATAATATTAAGGAAAATACTATGAACGAAACGATACTTTTCAATTGTTTCGACACAGAAAATACGGAAGTTAATTTTTCGATTTTCACCTTAAGGGAGCGAAAATAGGAAAAATTTCCCAAGGATTAACGCACAAGGGTAATTCTGCCGGTGTACACGTATTGCTTTCGTTCGAAGTTTACAACACTTAATGTGTAGGAGTAAACGTCCTGTTGGGCAATTTTCTTCCCACCATTTAGGGTGCCGTCCCATTGCTTTTCGATGGAATCGGATTCGAACACCAGCTCGCCCCAGCGGTTGTAAATTCTGAACAGGTATGTTTTCATTCCACCTCCAATTGGGCCAAATGTTTCGTTGATTCCATCGCCGTTTGGTGAAAAAGCGTTCGGAATAAAAAGAGAAAAGTATGGTTCTATTATAATGTTCAGGCTGTCTGTATCGATACATCCAAACTCGTTTTCAACTTCGATTATTGCCCAGTAGTTACCGGATGCATTGTATGTGTAGGCTAAATCGGCTGTATTAAGGGAATTTCCATCGCCGGGAAAAAATGTGGTATTCAGCCCGCCCGAGGATGAATCGCTAAACACAATTACCGGATTAAACATGTTTTGAACGCTAGTATCAGAGAGCAATGCCGCAATTGGACTTGGATTCACATTAATTAATGCCGGCTGGGTAAGAGATTGTGTGCCCGTGCATCCAACAGGATTGTTAACCGATAAAGTAACATCGTAAGTTCCTGTATTTGAGTAGGTGTGATTGGGCTGTAATTGCGATGACATGGTACCATCGCCAAAATCCCAGCTTACCGTTGCACCGGGCGAAAATGTCGACAGGTTTGTAAACACAACAGGCTGGTTTGTACATGCATTGGAAGAATTGACGGTAAAGGAGACATTTAAATCGGGATGCACGGTAATTTCTGCTATTGCATTTGCGCTGCAGTTGGGGTCCGACAAATCGAGTGAAATCGTGTACGTTCCCGGCGTATTCCAACTAATGCCATTGGGGTTCTCAAGCGATGATGTTGCAATAGATGCATCCGAACCAAAGCTCCATGCGTAATCAGCAGGTGTGGCGTACGTTCCGCTAGGAACGAATTCAAAATTGTTTCCTGTGATACATTGTTCCGCATCAGGCAACGCAGCAATCGTTAGTTCGATAGGATTGAAAAGCGAAATTTCAAGTGTGCAGGAAACAGGGCAACTCGAGTTCGGGTTGCCGGTTAATGTTACGGTGTAGATTCCTTCTTCCGGAAACGTAAATGTTGGATTTTGCAACGTGCTCACATCGGTACTCACATCAGGTACGCCAAAGTCCCAGAGGAAAGTTGAATAGGGTGTGCTCGACGACGGTTGAGCATTGTTGTAGAAAAAGTAAAATGGAGCCGTGAGCCCGTTGCAAATTGTTGTTCCATCGGGAACAAGTGTCAAGGGGTTTATAGAGGACTGAATAGGGGGCAATTCGGTACAGTTTGCTACAACATTGAACTGGAAATCGCGCTTGTTTTCCGATAAAAGTACCCCTGCTCGAAACTCTTGCACGCAAACGGCAAGCACATGTTGTCCTAATTGTGTGGGCGTGCCTTCTAAAAAACCCGAAGCAGAATTTAAAGACAATGGGGGAGAGGATGCCAAAGGTTGAGCCGATGAATAGGTTGGGCCATTGAATACAACAAATCCGTATGGTGGAGCCGCCGCAGGAACCGGCATTGGGTTGGTAAATGAGCCGCCATCGTAAGGCGTACACATGCTGTAAACTAACTGGTCGCCATCGGGGTCTGTGGCAGAATGATCAAAACCAAAGGGCTGATTTCCACAAAGAACAACCGGCGGAAAATAATTGAAACGTGGACTGGAATTGCATAGCGTAAATGCGCTTCCGGGAATTTGCACCGTGTAAGTCGATCCGGCATTTTGCGGACTCTGGATATTCACAATACTCGGATTGCGGCAACAGCGTTGGTACGAAAGTGTATAGCCTTGCGGCAAAGGGGGCAGTGAAATAACCTGCTCATATATTACGCCTTCGATGCACAGATTCAACGATGTTGGAAGCAGGTAACACGAATTAACAGAGTTGGGTGGAACGATAAATGTACCCGTTGAAGGAATTGGTATTTGGATGTCTTGAATCCAATTTCCGTTGGCGGTGTTGAAAACACTAATTGTTGCCGGATTATCGAATTGGGCTCCAGGACCTGCGCAATCGCGATAAAGTTTTAAGGTAATTTTAAAATTTCCACCTCCAAGGCAATCGTAGAACAACTCACCGCCAATCAAATGCTCTGCCTTCAACGAAACAATTTCGGAGAGCAATACCAATAGACAAATTATGCATTTGGTAACGTAGTTGTTCATTCGCTGCAATTCCTCATCAAATATATTAGAAGCAGGAACAGTTCCAAAGCCAATCTTGTTTAAAATTATTCGAACACTACTGCTTTACCAATGTATTCGCTCTTTTCAAGCGTTGGTCTGCGTGTTACAATGCGGTATGAATATACACCCGAGGGCAAGTCCTCGAGCGAATACCGGCCTGCGCTTCCCCAGCCATTTTCATCCGAATCGGTGTAAAATATTTGTTCGCCCCAACGGTTGTAAATCCACATTTCATAATCAACATACCCCTCGCCAATGCCCATAAACACATCGTTTATTCCATCGCCGTCGGGTGTAAATGCATTGGGAATGAACATTGTATAGGGCGGGTAAGCATAAATTGGATTTTTGACGGTATCGCGGCAATTGTTTGCATCCGATACGGCAAGTTCCACCTCATAAAGTCCGGTATCGGGGAATGTATACCTCGGATTTTGCTCTGAAGAAATGGCTCCCGGATAATTAAAATCCCATTGCCACGTTTGCACATCATCGTACGACAAATCATTGAACTGCACTTCGCGTTGATCGAGGTAGGTTACATCAAACAAGGCTACAACTTCGTTTACGGTAACTTGTATGTTCTGAGCTATTTGGATCGAGCACGCATCGGTAACGCTCAAGGTATATGAGCTTGATTCAGATGGATTAACCGTGATTACAGGCGAAAGTTCGCTCACCGGTTGCCAAAAATAACTCAGCGGTGGTTTCCCTCCCGATGCCGGCGCACCAATGCTCACAAAATCGCCTTTGCAAATAATATGTTCCGGTTGCGCATTTAATGCCAACGGTACATAGCCGTTTATGTTAATCTGAGCAGTTAATTGAGTCGTTGCCCCACACTGGTCGGTAACAGTAAAAATGTAGCTGCCGCTTTGTTCGGGGATTACCGTAACAGGATTTATTTGCGGTCCAAAACCAGCCCATTGAAAAAAATACGGTGGCTTCCCTCCGCTAATAACTCCGTTGAGTAAAGTTGGAATGCGGGGGCAGAGGTAGTCGAATGGAGCAATTGGCGTAATGGTAAGCGGCGCCGGCGGGTCGAGAATGGTGAAAATTTGCGTAGTTACAAGAGGACCAGAGCAGGTTTGCTGTGTATATGAGATCTCGATGGTTTCTCCTCCCGGTTCAGGAATAGCATCCGATATAATGGTAATTGGGAGATTAACAACCGTTTGGCCCGCCTGGATTGTTACTGAAGCAGGCAAGCTCTCATAGTCAATACCTGGACTTGCAGTTCCTCCGATTGTAAGCGGGAAGGTAACAGACGATTGAAGCGGATTTTCGACCTGGATGGTTAACAAGAGACTTCCGCAGTTTTCGTTCATTGCAGTAGCATCGGGCACATAATTCGGTAAGCCATTGATTTGTGTAACGGCTCCTGCAGAAAATTGAGGCGCATTGCTCGACAAGCTTCCTGCCTCAAGAAAAACTGCAGAATCGTACTGAGAGTCGTTAACGTCGGCAATAACAAGTGTTAAGGTATACCAAACACACGATTGCAGCCCGCCCTTTTCGGCAGTCATCGGACGGGTAAATCCATCGTACTGCACCGAGTTTTGATTGTTGCCGGCAAAATAAGCCGAATTTGATAAAATGCAATCCGAATTGGACGATGAGCCATTGACACCAATAGCGCCATTGTTAATGGTGTTAATCGTTACAGGGGTTGAGGTTCCGGGAACTAGAGCCAGGTTTTCCATTCCCGTAATACCGGGTCCACTGATGAAAAACGCAAAAGCATCATTGAATTCAGAACAAACAAATTCGTTGTATTCCTCGGATGCAAAAACATAACGAAACTTCACATAATCGCCTAAAATTCTAAACTGAAAACGGAGAACTGCAGCATCATACGTTTCTTTCCCTCCAATGAGCGGTGCAAGCAGATTGGTGCCGTTTAGTTCAAAGTTACCACCTCCGTTTAATCCATCGTCGTCGTTGGGACCCACTGCGTTTGAAATTAATCCGGTACTCATAAGCACCCCCTCTTGAAAACCGATATTGGAAGATGATCCATTGAATTGACCGAGCATGTTTGCTCCGCCTGTAAACGAAATTGTTGCAGGATTAAATTCTACGGTACCGTTTTCTTCATCTACCAAATAATCGACCATGGCTAAAGCAGATGCTTGACTAACCGACAATTGCGACCATGCGTATTCGTTGGCGAATAACGCAAAAATCAACAACACCAATCGATACCACTTACCGTTTTGCATTCGAATAACTCTTTTTTTTTCAACGCTTAGTTAGAGGCTTTGTTTTGATGCGTAAAAATTTTCTAAAAAAGCGGCTGCCATACCCCTAAATTTATGCCAAAATTCTCAATTTGCAATTCCAATTTCACTTTTTTAAAATCAATTAATACACACTGATAATGAGCGATATAAAACATCTTGTTGATCAAAACTCCGAGCGCTACCTGAACGAACTTTTCGCTTTATTGCGCATTCCCTCTGTTAGTGCCGACCCAAAATACCGCGAAGATGTACTTCGGATGGCCGATGCTGTGAAAGAAAGTCTAATCACCGCCGGCGCCGACCGCGTCGAAATTTGTCCAACGCCCGGTTATCCAATCGTGTATGGCGAAAAAATCATCGATCCTTCACTTCCAACAGTTTTGGTTTATGGGCATTACGATGTGCAGCCGCCCGACCCACTCGAGCTTTGGACCAGTCCGCCGTTTGAACCGGTGATTCGCAATGGAAACATTTATGCCCGCGGTTCAGCCGACGATAAAGGACAGTTCTTCATGCACGTGAAAGCCTTCGAACTCATGCTGCAAAATAACCTGCTGCCCTGCAACGTGAAATTTATGATCGAAGGCGAAGAAGAAGTGGGTTCATCAAACCTCGATAGTTTCTTAGCCGCCAACAAAGAGCGCCTCAAGGCCGATTGTGTACTGGTTTCAGACACTTCGATGATTGCCAACGATAGTCCTTCTATTCATACAGGTGTGCGCGGCCTTTCGTACGTGGAAGTGGAAGTTACCGGTCCCAACCGCGACCTACACTCAGGTGTTTACGGTGGTGGCGTTGCCAATCCGATTAATGTGTTGTGCGAAATGATTGCATCGCTCAAAGACAGCGATTTGCATATCAGTATTCCGGGCTTTTACGACGATGTTATCGAACTTTCACAATCTGAGCGCGATGCATTGAATTCGGCTCCGTTCAGTGTCGACGAATACAAAACTGAACTTAAAATTGGTGATGTTATGGGCGAAAAAGGATACTCAACCCTCGAACGCACTGCTACGCGACCAACCCTCGATGTAAACGGAATTTGGGGAGGCTACACGGGCGAAGGTGCAAAAACGGTTCTGCCTTCAAAAGCTTTTGCGAAAATTTCGATGCGTTTGGTGCCGAATCAAAGTCCCGATAAAATTACCGAACTCTTTAAAAAGCACTTCGAATCCATTGCGCCTGCAGGTGTAAAAGTCGAAGTTCGTCCACACCACGGTGGCTGGCCTGTAGTTACGCCAACCGATTCGAATGAGTACCGTGCAGCAGCCAAAGCGATGCAAACCACCTTCGGCAAGGAACCCATTCCGGCGCGTGGTGGCGGATCGATTCCCATCGTGGCATCATTCGAGAAAATCTTGGGATTGAAGACTGTGCTTATGGGCTTTGGCCTCGATACCGACGATATCCACTCGCCCGACGAACATTATGGGGTTTTCAATTATCTGAAAGGCATCGAAACGATTCCATATTTCTTTAGGTATTACACTGAGATGAAGCAGAACGGGTAATATAGGCTTCGGACTTCAGTCCGATGTTAGAGGTGTTTAGTTAATTAAACAGCAACGCACAACAATGAAAAAGTCGATCCACCGCCGCACCTGCATCCGCAACACATCGCTCGCAGCCGGCGCTGCATTGGCTCTTCCTTCGCTTGCTTCGGCTGCAAAATTATTGGGAAACGTTGAGCGGCAAAAAGTAAAGCATGTAGTGTATTGTATCCTAGGTGGCGGTGTGCGCATGAATGAAACCATTGGGCATGAAAACGGGCGTTTAATGCCAAACTTGCTGCATGGTGCACATTTAATTCAGCCTAGATTAGGATTTGAATTGCTTCCACCTGTTTTGGCAAATCCACTAAGCG
>JBKCFX010000375.1:0-6115 GCA_046303595.1 Bacteroidia bacterium | reverse complement strand
GTTTAACGCTTTAGAAGGAGAAAAGATATGATAACCGTTTCAGAAACTGCAAAAACAAAGCTCGCTCAGTTGATGACCGAAAGCGGGTTTGCCGTTGATAGCTATTTGCGTGTTGGTGTTGAAGGCGGAGGCTGCTCCGGTCTTTCCTACAAAATGGATTTCGATACCGAGATGCGCGAGGGCGACCAGCTCTTCGAAGACAAAGGCGTTAAAATCTTGGTCGACAAAAAGAGCTTTCTTTATTTGGTGGGTACCGAACTCGAATACAGCGGCGGCCTCAACGGTAAAGGCTTTGCATTTAACAATCCCAACGCTACGCGCACCTGCGGCTGTGGCGAGAGTTTTGCCGTTTAACAAAGATTAAGAGCATGGCGGGCACGGGCAACGAACTACTCGAAGAACACATCAACTCGGAATATAAGTACGGGTTTACTACCGATATCGAAATGGAATCGGCTCCGAAAGGGCTGAACGAAGATATCGTACGGTTTATTTCTGCCAAGAAGAAAGAACCCGAGTGGATGCTCGAATACCGCCTAAAGGCATTTCGCCACTGGCAAAAGATGACATCGCCCGAATGGGCACATGTGCACCATCCGGCCATAAATTTTCAGGATATTATTTATTACGCTGCACCGAAGAAGCAAAAGCAGCTGAACAGCCTCGACGAGGTCGATCCGGAATTGCGGAAAACTTTCGAAAAACTCGGTATTTCGCTCGAAGAACAGAAGCGTCTCACCGGCGTAGCCGTTGATGCCGTTATTGATTCGGTTTCGGTGAAGACCACCTTCAAAGAAAAACTCGCCGAGTTGGGCATTATTTTCAGCTCTTTCTCTGAAGCGGTTCACGAACATCCCGAACTGATTAAGAAATACATGGGCTCGGTAGTGCCCTACACCGATAATTTTTACGCAGCACTAAACGGCGCTGTGTTTTCTGATGGTTCGTTCTGCTACATTCCCAAAGGCGTGCGCTGCCCGATGGAATTATCAACTTATTTCCGCATCAATGCATCTGGAACCGGTCAGTTCGAACGTACATTGATTGTTGCCGACGAAGGCGCTTATGTAAGCTATCTCGAAGGTTGCACGGCACCTATGCGCGACGAAAATCAGCTGCATGCCGCGGTGGTTGAAATTGTAGCGCACGAAAATGCTGAGGTGAAATACAGTACGGTGCAGAATTGGTATCCCGGAAATAAAGAGGGCGTAGGAGGCATTTATAATTTCGTTACCAAGCGAGGCATTTGCCAAGGGCGAAAATCGAAAATTTCCTGGACACAGGTCGAAACCGGTTCGGCTATTACCTGGAAGTATCCGAGCGTAATCTTGAAAGGCGACGATTCGGTAGGTGAATTTTACTCGGTGGCCGTAACCAATAACATGCAGCAGGCCGATACCGGCACCAAAATGATTCATCTGGGTAAGAACACCCGCTCTACCATTATTTCAAAAGGCATTTCGGCCGGACGAAGCAACAATTCGTATCGCGGATTAGTGCGGATTTCGAAGAATGCCGCCAATGCCCGCAATTTCTCGCAATGCGATTCGTTGCTCATGGGCGATCAGTGCGGCGCACATACGTTTCCGTACATCGAAATAAACAATCCGAGCGGCACGGTTGAGCATGAAGCCACCACATCAAAAATTGGCGAAGACCAGCTGTTTTACTGCCGTCAACGCGGTATCAATACCGAAAAAGCCATCGGCCTCATTGTAAACGGGTATTGCAAAGAAGTATTGAACAAACTCCCCATGGAATTTGCCGTTGAAGCGCAGAAATTATTGAGCGTTTCCTTGGAAGGCAGCGTAGGCTAAGCGCTTGTTGAGCCATCAATTTTATGAATCGCAAGGCTGCTGCCACGGAGGGGAGAAGCATTACCTGCACATAGCGCTTTCTTAAAACCAAAATAACCCGATTTGCCGTAAATTCGTGGTATGACAAAACCGCTAAAGCCAAACTTAAATCCAAGGCTATTCTGGGACATTCGTTTCGAAGAGCTCGACTATGAAAAATACGCCAATTTCGTTATCGAACGTGTATTTGAGCGCGGCGATGTGGAAGACATAAGGCAAACACGACGGTTTTACGGAGATGAGAAAGTGAAATCAGCACTAAAAAATGCCAAGTATATTCCAGAACACAAATGGGGCCTTGTTGAGTCTATTGTTGAAGAGCCCATAACCCAATTCAGATGCTACATCACGAAGCAGTCCTTCCCGGGACTTTGGCCCTATTAAAGGAGCTCATTGCATTTAACGAATTGAGCAATTTTGCCTTGGTGGGAGGCACGGCGCTGGCATTGCGCTATGGCCATCGTCATTCTGAAGATTTAGATCTTTTTTGCAATCAATCGTTCGATCGGCAAGTACTTATGGACGCATTGGTTTCGCGTTATGGCGAGGAATTCGTTCATCAGGAAACGGGATTTAAGAAATCGTTGTTTTGTTCGATTGCTGGGGTTAAAGTTGATGCGGTGTTTTATCCGCACCCACAAATTCGGGCTGTTCAAATTGAAGACGGCATACCGATGTATGCAGATGAGGACATCGCGGCCATGAAAATTCAGGCTATTCTTGGCAGAGGTAAAAAAAAGGACTTTTGGGACCTTGCATTGCTACTCAATGAATATGGTTTGGAAAATGTAATCAATTGGCACAGGGAGAAATTTCCCAATCAAATGCTATTGATTTCAATTCCTCAAACCATTACGTATTTCGATGATGCCGAATTAAGTCAAGATCCCCACTGCTTAAAAAACCGTAGTTGGGACGATGTGAAACAAACCATCCGCAAAGCTGTGCGCGAGTATTTGAGTTAGCCTTGATGGATAAAAAAACAACGTAAATTACGGCCGAAATTAAAACGCTTTATAATAGAATAGAAACACATATTAAAAACAAAGAGAAATGAGAAAAAATACCTGCCCGGCCCTCGCCGCGAAATCAAAAACCATAGTATTGCTCGGAATTGCGTTGCTACTGGGAACAATGAGCTATGCTCAGAGTATCGCTCCGCAATCGGTAAACAGCAGTGGAACAAAAATGATCCAGGCAAATGGTTCATTGAGTTTTACAGTTGGTGAACTTGTTTTACCAAGCCAAACCGACAGTCAAGGAAACGCCCTTGGTGGTAGTTTTACCGCTGGTGCCACATTAAACACTGTGAGCATTCAAGAAACCGATGCTGCAGTGTTGGATGTTAGCGTATTTCCCAACCCAAGTTCTGATTTGGTAAACATTCGCATCAACCGCTCTATCCTAGAGCAGGTTATTGTATCCATTACCGATCTGCCGGGAAAAGAAGTGTACAAGGGCAAATATGCAGGTGTGGCCAATATCATTGGAATAAGCACCATCGGGTATGCTCCGGGAACGTATGTCTTATCCTTAAAAAACAACAATAACCAAGTGCTCGGCACTTACAAAATCATTAAAAACTAATAAAATGAACAAGATAATATTTCTTTCAACCTACTTCTTTCTAATTTTTAATTTAGCAGTAAAAGCACAAACCCCACCCAATGCATTTAATTACAGTGCGGTAGCGCGAAATGCAGCAGGGCAACCGATTGCATCAACAACCATTGGCATTCAAATTACCATTTTAAAAACTTCATCAACAGGTGCAACGCAGTATAGCGAAAACCATTTTGTAAATACCGATGCATTTGGTCTATTTAATTTAATTATTGGTACAGGCACAATTCAAAGTGGTTCTATGGAAAGCATTGATTGGAGCAGCGACGATTATTATCTTAAAGTGGATATGGATGCAAGCGGGGGTACAAATTTCCTCACTATGGGTACAACTCAATTATTGAGCGTGCCTTATGCCTTATATGCTAAGAGTGCTGGAACTTTAAATGGTAATGTAACTGGTGGATTATTTACCCATTACATAGGAGAACCATTTGGCGAAGGTGTTATTTTCCATTTATGGAAAGACACTGCTGGTGTTGAACATGGTTTAATTGTTGACAAAACGGATTTAGGCACAAGCGAGCCGTGGAGTAATATTTTGCAAATTTTAATAGGTCCGTCGGCTCAAAGCAATTGGGATGGGCTGAGCAATAGCAATAACATTATCAATCAACCAGGCCACACAAACAGCGCGGCCGCCTTATGTTTAAATTCAACGAATGGGGGGCAAAGCGATTGGTATTTGCCTTCAATAGATGAACTAAGTTTGCTATGGCATAATCGTTTTAATGTGAATAAAACTTTGGCAGCACTTGAAGGCGCAAGTACTTTACCGTTTTCGGCCACGTATTGGAGCAGTACAGAGTTCGACAACGACTTCGCCTGGTACTTCACATTTTACAATGGTTATAGCAATAACTTTTACAAAGGAACTTTTGGCTTTGTTCGGGCTATTCGGGCTTTTTAACTATTTAACCAATTAAAATATACCGCGAACCGACCAAAGGGAGCTCACGAGAATCAGTAGGTAACCGGTCGAATTTTGTAAGGAGGAACCCAAATTACGATAGGCACGCGTTTGAACGCTAACTTATACTCTATACTCCCCAACTATTTCAGCCTCGACCACTAAAAACAATATGTTCATAATTTAATGTTGTTCACGTTTCGTGAACTTAGTATATTTGTGAACATATAAAAGAGAATGGCACAAGAAATAGTATATAAAGCGCTGGAAGCACTACATCAAACCACCGGTATTCAGGCGATATTTAAGAAAAAGGGTGCACTGAATGGCATTGTAGAATTTGACTTTAATGGTGCTAAACATGTCTATATTGTAGAAATAAAACAGGAGCTAAGAGCCCATCAGTTACAGCAAATTGAAAAGTACTGCCAACAATATGAGCCTTTTTTGTTGATCGCCAAACGACTTTTCCCAAAAATGAAAGAAGAACTGCGCCAAAGAGAAATTCCCTACCTGGAGGCCAATGGCAATATCTACCTAAAGATGGAAGGCGTGTTTTTATTTATAGAAGCCCAAAAGCCACTGGAAATTGAAAAAAACAAAGGCAACAGGGCATTCACCAAAACAGGCTTAAAAGTGTTGTTTTATTTATTGCAGCACAAAGAAGGCATAAACCTGCCTCAACGTGAATTGGCATATTTGACCAATGTTGCCTTGGGAAATATTCCGCAAGTAATACATGGCTTGAAAGAAACCGGTTATCTCATCCCTCTAAACAGTAAAACCTATTTATGGCAAAACAGAAGAGAATTACTAGACCGATGGATAATGGACTATGCTGCGGTTTTAAGACCAAAGCTATTGAAAGAAAAATATGCATTAAAAGAGAATTGGGAAACCATCGCCTTTGATACGAATAAAACAGCTTGGGGCGGAGAGCCGGCAGCAGACCAACTCACCCACCATTTACGTCCGGAAAAGTTAATAATCTATACCAAAGAAAATCGAATGGATTTGATTAAAAACTACAAACTCATGCCCGATAAAAATGGAGCGGTGGAAGTATTGGAAATGTTTTGGGAAATTAATGAAGGCAAAACCGTACCGCCATTGTTGGTGTATGCCGATTTAATGTTGGAGGGAGGAAAACGGAATAAAGAAACTGCTGAAAAAATTTACCATGCCTACATCCAACCAAACCTATAAAGAGTTAGCCATTCCTCACTTCAAAGAGACTTTTGATTGTATTGATGAAGTGATGCAGGAATTTAAGATCCCCTATTACCTGATTGGCGTAAATGCGATTGCCTTAGAATTGCTGAAAGAGGGAATAAAACCAGGCAGAGGCACAAAGGATATCGATTTTGCTGTAATGATTTCGAGTATTGCCGAGTATCAAAAAATAACTAATGCATTAGAGCTTAGAGGTTTCAATAAAGTTGCTGCACCGTATACATTTTATTCTGATGCGTTTAAGGTTGCGATTGATTTGCTTCCTTTTGGCGAAATTGAAGAAAACGCTACGGCTAATTTTAATGAACGATACATTGATTTACATGTACTAGGCTTTAGGGAAGTAATGGAGGAAGCTGTTCAGGTAGAAATAGAAGAAAAAATTGCGAACATACCTCCATTGCCGGGGATGGTAATTTTGAAATTAATTGCTTGGGGCGATCGTCCGGAAGAGCGAGAAAGTGACCTTTCCGATATCCTTAGAATCATCCAA
>JBKCFX010000374.1:0-3696 GCA_046303595.1 Bacteroidia bacterium | reverse complement strand
GTGATTGAAACACTGGTTACTAAATTAAACGCTCAACCTAACTTCTATCTTACCGATACATCTTCAATGACTGTAGAGAAGACCAATGCTTTGCGTCGTCTTTGCTTTAAGCGTAACATTGAGTTGAAGGTAGTTAAGAATACATTACTTAAGAAAGCTTTTGATCGCATGGAAGGGGATTTTTCTCCCATCTATGGCGCTTTGAAAGGATATACTGCGGTAATGTTTTCAGATACCATCAACGAACCTGCTAAGCTCATTAAGGAAGTTCGTAGAACAGAAGAAAAACCCATCTTGAAAGCCGCATACGTTGAAGAATCATTCTACGTAGGCGATAATCAGTTGGATGCGTTGATTTCTATCAAAACTAAAAATGAAGTTATTGGTGAAATCATCGGATTGCTTCAGTCTCCTGCTAAAAATGTTGTTTCTGCCCTTCAATCGGGTGGTGGCAAAATTGCGGGAATTGTTAAAACACTTTCTGAACGTAACGCCTAATCTCATAACACAATTTTTCACTAATCATTTTTTGTACAATCTCTAAAACTCAATAACAATGGCAGATCTCAAAGCTTTCGCTGAACAGTTAGTAAACCTTACTGTTAAAGAAGTGAATGAACTTGCTCAAATCCTTAAAGACGAATACGGTATCGAACCGGCTGCTGCTGCAGTTGCTGTTGCTGCCCCTGCTGGTGGTGGTGGTGCTGCTGCTGCTGAAGAAAAGACATCTTTTGATGTAATTCTAAAGAGCGCAGGCGCTAACAAACTTGCCGTAGTAAAGCTTGTAAAAGAGCTAACCGGTCTAGGATTGAAAGAAGCCAAGGACCTTGTAGACGGCGCTCCAAAGCCGCTTAAAGAAGGTGTGGCTAAGGACGAAGCAGAAGCGCTTAAATCGCAGCTGACTGAAGCCGGTGCCGAAGTTGAAGTAAAATAAACTTCAGGTTCAACAACTGCTTAAGACTTCAATTTTATTGAGGTCTTAAGCAGTTTATACACTTTTATCCTTTTCTTTCTTCCAACCTTTAAATCCGAGTACCTTGACTTACACAAAAAAACGCCAGCAGAGACTAAGCTTCGCCTCGAGCAAGCTGCCGGTTGATTATCCAGATTTCCTGGATGTTCAGGTTCAATCGTTCAAGGATTTCTTTCAGCTCGAAACTACACCCGAAAACCGCCAGAATGAAGGCCTGTTTAAGGTATTTGCTGAAAACTTCCCGATTTCGGACGCACGGAATAATTTCGTGCTCGAATTCCTAGATTACTTTATCGATCCACCCCGCTACTCCATCGAAGAATGTTTAGAGCGAGGTTTAACTTACAGCGTGCCGCTTAAAGCCAAACTAAAGCTTTACTGCACCGACCCTGAGCACGAAGACTTTGAAACCATCGTGCAGGATGTGTACCTCGGTACTATCCCATACATGACACCGAAAGGTACTTTTGTTATCAATGGTGCCGAGCGTGTTGTGGTTTCTCAGTTGCATCGTTCTCCCGGAGTGTTCTTCGGTCAGAGCCGCCACGCAAACGGAACGAAATTGTATTCGGCCCGTGTTATCCCATTCAAGGGATCATGGATCGAATTTGCTACTGACATTAACAATGTCATGTATGCCTACATCGACCGTAAAAAGAAATTGCCTGTAACTACATTGCTCCGTGCAATTGGTTACGAAAGCGATAAAGACATCCTAGAAATCTTTGGCCTGGCTGATGAATTCAAGGTTAACAAAACAAACATTAAAAATGCAGTAGGCCGCAAGTTAGCAGCCCGTGTATTGAAAACATGGATCGAGGACTTCGTGGATGAGGATACCGGAGAGGTAGTTTCTATCGAACGTAACGAAGTTATAATCGACCGTGAGATCGTTATCGAAAAAGAACATCTCGACCAGATTCTTGAGTCGGGAGTAAAATCGATTATTCTCCACAAAGAGGATATCAATACGGCCGATTACAGCATCATTTACAATACCTTACAAAAAGACACGTCGAACTCCGAGAAAGAAGCGGTTGAGCACATCTACCGTCAGTTGCGTAATGCAGAGCCACCCGATGAGGAGACAGCGCGAGGCATTATCGATAAATTGTTCTTCTCTGATAAACGCTACGATTTAGGTGATGTTGGTCGTTATCGTATCAACAAGAAGCTTCAAATGAGCACGCCCGAAGATATTCGCGTGCTTACCAAGGAAGATATCATTTCCATTATTCGCTACCTCATCGAGCTCATCAACTCGAAGGCCGATGTGGATGATATCGACCACTTAAGCAACCGTCGTGTTCGAACCGTTGGTGAACAACTTTATGGTCAGTTCGGAGTTGGTTTATCGCGCATGGCCCGCACCATTCGTGAGCGTATGAATGTACGCGACAACGAGGTGTTTACGCCTACCGATTTGATTAATGCGAAAACACTCTCGAGCGTTATCAATTCGTTCTTCGGTACCAATCAGCTGAGCCAGTTCATGGATCAGACCAACCCGCTTTCGGAACTTACGCACAAGCGTCGTCTTTCGGCACTCGGGCCAGGTGGTCTTTCTCGCGAACGTGCTGGTTTCGAGGTGCGCGACGTTCACTACACACATTACGGACGTTTGTGTACCATCGAAACACCTGAAGGTCCAAACATCGGTTTGATTTCTTCATTGTGTGTATTTGCTAAAATCAACAAACTTGGGTTTATCGAAACGCCTTATCATACGGTTACCGATGGTAAAGTAGATATCGAAAAGCCAATTGTTTACTTAAGTGCCGAAGAAGAAGAAGCCTCAATCATCGCACAGTCTAAAACCGATATCGACGCAAAAGGTAATTTCACCGATCACCGAGTGAAAGCCCGTTTTGCCGGCGACTTCCCTGTTGTTGAGCCGAAAGAAATTAAGCTCATGGACGTTGCTCCGAATCAAATTGCTTCGATTGCAGCTTCCTTGATTCCGTTCCTTGAGCACGACGATGCCAACCGCGCATTGATGGGCTCAAACATGATGCGCCAGGCAGTTCCTTTGCTTCGTCCCGAAGCGCCAATTGTTGGAACCGGCTTGGAACCAATTGTGGCTCGCGATTCGCGCGTTTTAATTAACGCAGAAGGCGAAGGTGTGGTTGAATGGGTTGATGCTAATGAAATTGTAATTCGTTATAACCGCACCGACGACGATCGTTTGGTTAGTTTCGAAGACGATGTTAAGTCATACCGACTCACGAAATTTCGCAAGACCAACCAGAATACTACCATTAACCTGAAGCCGATTGTGGCGAAAGGAGAAAAAGTAACTGCAGGTCAGGTATTGTGTGAAGGCTATGCTACGCAGGGCGGTGAGCTTGCCCTTGGTCGTAACCTTAAAGTTGCGTTCATGCCTTGGAAAGGAAACAACTTCGAGGATGCGATTGTACTTTCAGAGCGCATCGTTCGCGAAGATGTATTTACTTCATTGCATATCGAAGAGTTTATTCTTGAAGTACGCGATACAAAGCGCGGTTTGGAAGAATTGACTTCCGATATTCCAAATGTTAGTGAGGAAGCTACAAAAGACCTCGACGAGCATGGATTGATTCGTATCGGGGCTGAAGTGAAGCCTGGCGATATCCTGATTGGTAAAATTACGCCGAAAGGAGAAACCGATCCATCTCCAGAAGAAAAACTTCTTCGTGCTATCTTCGGTGATAAAGCCGGTGATGTGAAGGATGCATCGCTTAAAG
>JBKCFX010000373.1:0-4572 GCA_046303595.1 Bacteroidia bacterium | reverse complement strand
GCACAAAAGCCAGAAGAACATCAGCGCCATCAAACCGAATACGAAACCGACCGAAAAGAACAGCAAATTACATTATTAAAAGCAGAAACGCTGGCGAATGAAAATCAGATTAGCCGAAGAAACTGGCTGATTGTGTCGTTGGTTTTTCTCGTTATCTCAATTATTGCCATAGCGGTTATGGTGTACACGCGTGCTCAGAATCGCAAGGAGTTGCGCCGACAGCAAGAACTCAACCGCATTGCAGGTGATTTGCACGACGATGTTGGCGCATCGTTAAGCGCAATTCGTATGTACAGCGAAATGCTTCGTCATAAGGGCGAAAATGAGGCCCCGCAGCTAACACCTATTGCCCAAAAAATAAGCGAAAATGCTCGGGAGATTATTCAAAACATGAGCGACATTGTGTGGGCAATAAAGCCGGGAATGGAAGATTTTTCATCCCTGCAAAACCGCATTTGGAACACCTCTCTTGAATTGTGCAATGCCCGCGAAATGACCCTAAACTTTACACCAACAGAAAAACTAAACGAATGGAAGCCCTCCATAGAACTGCGAAACGACATTTTTCTGGTGTGTAAAGAAGCCGTAAACAATGCCGTGAAATATTCCGGTGGAACACTTTTAAACATCAATATTGCGGTCGAAAATAAATTGCTGAGAATAGAAATTGCCGATAATGGCCAAGGGCTTTCAGAACAGCCGCGAGAAGGAAATGGTTTAAAAAACATGCTCGAACGCACTCAAAAAAACAAGGGCCGTTTTGAAAAAAAATCTGATCCGGGAGAAGGGCTAAAGCTCTCTTTCGTCTTTCCAATTGCTTAACCGATTAACCCTATTGGGGTATTTAATTTAGCACAAATGCCCAATATCTTTGTTGCATGAATAAAATTCGCGTACTCATCTTCGAAGACAACACACACTTAAGAGACAGCCTTTATTTTCTCGTAAACTCCGAACCCGATCTTGAATGTGTTGGCGCGTATGCACATGCTCGAAATGCAGTCGCGTCGTTTGCTCAAACACCCGCCGATGTGGTGCTTATGGATATTGAAATGCCGGGAGTGAGTGGAATTGATGCCGTTCGGGAGCTAAAGAAGGCACATCCCGAAACACAGATTTTAATGCAAACCATTTTTCAGGACGACAACTCCATCTTTAACGCTATTTGTGCGGGCGCTTCGGGTTATTTAATCAAAAGTGCGACGCCTATGGAATTTGTTCAAGCCATTCGCGATGTGCATAACGGCGGATCGCCCATGAGCGGCCCAATTGCACGAAAAGTACTTACGCTATTCCAAAAAACAGCCGTTCAAGAGTCGCGCGAGACATACGACCTAACGACCAAAGAAAAAGAAGTCCTTGCCTGCCTTGTAGAGGGAAAAAGCTTCAAAATGATTGCCGATGCGCTAAACGTTTCTTACGAAACCGTGCGCTCGCACATGAAAAACATTTATGCCAAACTGCACGTGCACAGCAATACCGAAGCCGTTATAAAGGCGTTAAAGGAACGTATTGTTTAGCTATTCTACCCTGTATTAGATCTTTCTAGGCCACCTTATTATAAATGTCTTAATGGCATAGATTTAAAGATGATTTGAGCAAATTTCTGGTGCCGAATCTGTGTTGAATTGTTTTTCCCAAGTTACAGTGGTATTATATATTGATATAAAGAGGATTGCGAATTCGGATTGAATTGTATTGTTTTTTTATTTTATATTCTCAACGATGTTTTTTTCGACAAAAATTTGCCAAAGAGGGCATAATAACTAATTTTGCAGCACTTATATTATTAGTTAATTGTAAAATAAATGGCTGGCGTTAATAAAGTAATATTAATTGGAAACGTAGGTAAAGATCCTGAAGTAAAGGTTCTTGATAATGGAGTGCGCGTTGCGAACTTCCCCTTGGCAACTACGGAAATCTACAAGAAAGATGGTGCAAGACAAGAGCAGACCGAATGGCACAATGTGGTGCTTTGGCGAGGCTTGGCAGAAGTAGCCGAGAAAATTGTCAAAAAAGGCGCATCGGTTTATCTTGAAGGGAAATTGCGCTCCCGTTCTTGGGAAGATAAAGACAAAATAAAGCGCTATTCGGTAGAAATTGTGGCCGATACACTCACTGTGCTCAATGGACGACGCGAAGAAAACAACAACTTTGCTCAGTCTTCGGATGATTACGGAGTAGATTCTCAATTTTAGAAATACAGAACCCTTAGGTTTTGTACTTTGCGGCATGAAGAATTTTCTGTTGTACGGCATCTTTGTATCCGTTTTTTCGGCATGTGGTACAAACGAATCATCCGATATTCCACGTCCCAGGGGATATTTCCGAATTGCCTTTCCAAAGCATGCTTATGTTTTATTTAACGACTCCTGTCCGTTTACATTTGAGCATCCGGTATACAGCCGCATCATGTTTCGGGGCGATTACCGCAGTAAATGCTGGCCTGATATTTATTTTCCGCCATTTAAAGCAAGCTTGCATTTAAGCTATTCGCCCATTGACAATAATCTTGAACAAATTCTTGAGGATTCGCGAACACTAACCTACAAACACACGGTTAAAGCCAATGATATTGCGGAACAGTATATCGAATTTCCTGATAAACGCGTGTTTGGAACACTCTATTCGGTTAGCGGAAATGCGGCATCGGCCATTCAATTTCATCTAACAGACAGTAGCAGCCATTTTATTCGAGGCTCGCTCTATTTCAATGCATCACCCAATACCGATTCGCTGGCGCCTGTAATAGAATTTCTTTCAAAAGATGTTGAACACCTCATCCAAACGCTTAACTGGAAATAGAACCTGCTCTGGTTCCAAGAAACATCCGTGTAGCCAGACAAAACAAAATGGCAGAGAAAAGCAAATGCAGGCTTTGCGCAAAACGCGGCACCTCTCCATAGGTCATTATAAGTCCTAAACCGATTTCTGCAAGCAACACATAGCCAATTGCGTGTGCAACTTTATTAAACCACGCATCCGGAATTTTCTTTCGCAGAGCATAAATCATTGCACCAAGCGCTGCAACTGTTAATGAAAACACTTTGTGTAAGGTAAACATCGAAGAAAGCGTGTCAATCCATGTTGATCTATCTATATAGCCTGTTGCCTCAGCTATTTCATCAATTTCTTCCCGAACCTGGGTTCCAATTAAAATTTGCACGGTTGTAAGTCCAACCAGAACCAAGCCTATGGTTGAAAAGAGTTTGTTCCCGATTCGGGGCGCTCCGCTTTCTTTTCCATAAAGAACCAGCATTAAAACCCATAAAATAACCAAGGCCGCCAGCATGTGTATACTAATCGACTGCGGAATCAGGTTTCCATCCACAACCAACTTCCCGAGCCAGGCCTGAAATCCGGTTAGGAAGAGCAGGGCAAAGCTGTATGCCATCAACATGGGTTTGGTTTTGCGGAAACGAAATGAAAAGGCGACCAGCACAAGTATTACCAATCCAAGCAAGGCACCAAGCAAACGGTTGATGTATTCGACCCAGGTCTGGTACACCACAAACGTAGCATAATCGTGTTTAGGGTATTTTTCCCAATCTGCAGAATTAAACTCCGCTGCGGCAGAAAAATCTGCATTGGCCCGCCACAGTGTATCGCGCTCAATAACCATCATTCCTTTTTTATAAGACCGACCGGGACAAAAACGAACGTCTGCTTCATGCGTCGGCGGAATGTAATATCCAAAGCAGCGGGGCCAGTCGGGGCAACCCATTCCCGATTGGGTAACACGCACAACACTGCCGGCGAGTATCACCAAAAGTGTCAAAATCAGAGCGATTCTTGCTGTTTTAAAAAAAATCGGGGCAGATGAATTCATAATGCAAAAATAGACATTGCGAAACACCGAAATTTTTTCAGTACATAAACAAAATTAACCATCATCTGTAATTATAGAATAACCCTACTATTGTACTTTAGCAACACTTATTTTTTCAAATATGGCACACTCGGCTCAATTAAATTTCGACGGCAAATCATTTGATATTCCAATAGTTACTGGAACGGAAAACGAACGAGCCATCAACATTGATGCGTTGCGGCAACAAACAGAACTTGTAACGCTCGACACGGGTTACAAAAACACCGGAGCAACTACGAGCAACATTACTTTTTTGGATGGTGAAAACGGCATTTTGCGTTACCGCGGTTATCCAATTGAGCAATTGGCCGAAAAATCGACCTTCATCGAAGTTGCTTATTTGCTCATTTACGGCGAATTGCCTACAATAGCCCAACTCGATAAATTCTCGAATTCAATTACGCGTCATACGCTCATTCACGAGGATATGAAACGGTTTTACGAAGCATACCCCGCAAAAGCACATCCAATGGGTGTTGTTGCTTCGATAACCTGCTCTTTGTCTACATTTTACCCCGAATCGCTGAATCCAAACCGCGGAGAAGAGGCCATCGACTTAACCATTGTACGCTTGCTTGCAAAATTTAGCACAATCGCAGCCTGGGCGTACAAGAATTCGGTTGGGCACCCGGTTATGTATCCGCGCAACTCCCTGAATTATGTAGAGAACTTCATGCATATGATGTTTGCAATGCCCACCG
>JBKCFX010000372.1:0-5376 GCA_046303595.1 Bacteroidia bacterium | reverse complement strand
ACATTGGGCTATACCAGCGAGTTTTTTAGTGTTGGCAAGGAAGTTTTTTTTAGAGACTATCACCTTGAAATTCACAAAAAAATTAATAAGCACTGGAAGGCGAATTTCATGTTTTTGTATTGGGTTTATAACAAAGATGTTGTTCAAGGACTTAAAGGATTTGGAACGATATACGCACCCATGGCAGTAGTAGATATTGCCTATAAAATTAACGATAAACATACCATTCGAATTGAAACGCAGGGTTTGATTACAGAACAGGATCAGGGGGACTGGGCAATGGGCTTAATTGAATACACGTATTCGCCAAACTGGTTTGTAGCCGTAATAGACCAATACAATTATGGGAACGAAGATCCCAAACAAAGAATTCACTACCTTTCGGGAAATATGGGATACATGCATAAAGGCAACCGCATCATGATAGGATATGGTAGGCAGCGGGAGGGTATCTTTTGCGTTGGAGGTGTTTGCCGGAATGTTCCTGCATCGAATGGATTAACCATATCTGTAATGAGCAGTTTTTAGTATGAAAATAAACGCAGCATATATAGCAATCCTTCTCATCACGACATTGCTGTCTTGCGATATTGTTGAAGGACCATACGCAAAGAAAAAAGGAGGCACGATCGACACTACAGAACAGGTTGTTCGAAAAATTTTGATTGAGGATTTTACTGGTCATCAATGTGGAAACTGTCCACGCGCGGCCGAAGCTCTTAAGGCAATTGAAGAATTGTACCCGGGTCAAATTGTTCCGCTGGGTGTGCATGTTGGTTTTTTTGCAGAGCCTTCAGCATCGGGTAATTACACCGCCGATTATCGCAGCGAAACAGGAAATGAGCTCGATCAGTATTTTGGCAGTTCTGTTGCCGGTTTACCCAATGGCTTAATAAATCGCATTTCGTTCGATGGTAATTCAATAGTTCAGTATACAGATTGGAGCTCGAAAGCAGCGCAACAAGTAACACTACCTCCCGATGCTTGGATTGACATCAATCCGCAATACAGTGCAGCATCGCGTAGCTTGCAGGTTAGCGCCGATATAGAGATTCTAACTGCAATAAATGATTCGCTGCATCTTGCGTTTTATTTGAGCGAAGACAATATTGTTAGCCCACAAAAAGATTATTCGCTTACACCCTCGACTATCCTTGATTATACCCACCGCCATGTGTTACGCGGCAGCATGAATGGAACATGGGGCCTTCCGCTTGTTTCGGGTAGCTCTTTTGCTGCAGGTTCTTCTTATTCAACGAACGCTTCTTTTACGCTTCCTGCTAATTGGAACGAAAACAATGTGCATGTAGTGGCGATTTTGTTTAAAGCAAACAGCAAGGAGGTCGTTCAAGCCGAAGATGTTAAAATCATCAATTGATGACTTCCCATTTTAAAACGGCATGTCTTCTATTGTTTTTTGTGCTTTCAAAAAAATCTATTGCGCAAAACTTTGAGGCTGGTTTTCAAGTAGGACTTAACACCAGCCAGATTACCGGTGATGATTTAGCCGGTTACGACAAGCCCGGAATTACTGCCGGAATTTGGGTGATGCGACATTTTGCCAATCCGAAAATATCGGCATGGATGGAAATTTCCTATCTGCCAAAGGGAAGTAAAAAAAATATACGGCCATCAGACTCCATTCCAACGTATTACCGACTTCATCTGAATTATATTGAGGTTCCGCTTACACTTAATTATCGCATCACAACTAAATTATCATTAGAAACAGGTCTTTCTTGTGGCGTTTATATTAGCCATTCGGAGGAAGATGAGTTCGGAGACCTGTCGGGAATTTATAGTTCGCGTGAACAATTTGCCCGTACCGACATTTCTTTTAATGCCGGGGCAAATTGGCATATTAGCGAAAAGTGGATGTTTAAGTGTAGCCAACAGTATTTTTCCGGTTCGTAAACACGATCAGGAAACATCCTTTCGACTTAACAAAGGGCAATATTCATCGTGTGTGATGGGGCGCTTTTTTTACACGTTTTAACATGAAGAAAAAACTAGTTCTAGCAGTTTCGGGTGCATCGGGGTCCATCTATGCGCATTTACTCATAAAACGTCTTACAGAAATTCCCGAGCAAATCGCCGAGGTTGGAGTAGTTTTTTCAGGAAGTGCGAAGCAGGTATGGGAGCATGAACTTCTAAACCGCGATTTTGAGAAACTCCCATTTACTGTTTGGGGAAACACCAACTTTTATGCACCCTTCGCATCGGGCTCTGCCGGTTTCGACACAATGATTGTTTGCCCCTGTTCGATGGGTATGCTTGGGAGAATTGCAAGTGGAATCTCAGATGATTTAATTACGCGTTCCGCGGATGTCGTGCTAAAGGAACGCCGCAAACTCATCCTTGCCTTGCGCGAAACGCCGTACAATCTCATTCAGATTCGTAACATGGAAACGGTAACTTTAGCCGGGGGCATTATTTGTCCTGCTACTCCTTCATTTTATTCGAAACCAAATACAATTGAGGATGCGGCTCTTACCGTTGTAAATCGCATACTCGATTTGGCAGGGTTTAAAATTTCGAGCAAGCGCTGGCAAGTGAATGGGTAAAACTACGCCGTTTCCTTGCTTATTAAAATTTAGGAAGCTTGCCTTTCACTTACTTTTTTAGTTTTGTTGATATTTGATTCGGATGATAACTGAAAAAAAGCTGTCTATTGTAATTCCTGCATACAATGAGGAAAGAACAATACATTTTATTTTGGATAAAATTAAATCTGTTGAATTGCTTGAAGGGATTCATAAAGAGGTAATTATTGTAAATGATTGTTCTAAGGATAATACCGAAGAAGCCATTCAAACCTATATCCAAAATAATCGAGATTTGTCCATTTCATATTTCAAACACGATGTAAACAAGGGCAAGGGGGCTGCACTTCATACAGGCATCTCGAAGGCCACTGGCGATTATGTAATCATTCAAGATGCAGATTTGGAATACGATCCGCAAGAGTACAATATTCTCCTTAAACCAATAATAATGGGCTTTGCCGATGTTGTTTATGGAAGTCGCTTTATAGGCGGTAAACCACACCGCGTGTTGTTTTTCTGGCATACAATCGGAAACAAATTCCTTACCTTCTTATCCAATATGTTCACAAATTTGAATATAACCGACATGGAAACATGTTACAAGTTATTCAGAAAAGAAGTAATACAATCTGTTTCGTTAGTTGAAAGGCGATTTGGTTTTGAGCCTGAAATTACCGCTAAAATTAGCCGGATATCAGGCATAAGAATTTATGAGGTTGGAATCTCATACTATGGCAGAACATATGAGGAGGGTAAAAAAATCGGATGGAAGGATGGTTTTAGAGCCATTTACTGCATTTTAAAGTATGGCTTATTTAAAAGATAAAACAACGTGTCGAACGTAATTGACTAATTTATTGAACGTTGTAAGATACTTGTAGAAAGTGCGTAATTCGATTTACAAACAATTCACATTTGTGTTTGTAATTGATTTAAATATAAATGGTTACTTCAAAAAATTAGCGTTCCTTTTCAGGCCCTCAAACCCCACGCGCTCAACGGCCGATTTGCCTAAAACCCTCGAAAATACATCATAGCTCAACTCTTCCCAATCATCCTTTGTAAGGTTTAATAAATCGGGATGCGGTGCCAAGGCGGGCTCATTGTGCTTTTTAGCAAACCGGTTCCAAGGGCAAACCTCTTGACAAACATCGCAGCCAAACATCCAGTTATCCATTTTGCCCTTAAACTCGGTTGGAATGGCTTCGCGTAATTCAATGGTTAAATAGGAGATGCAGCGTGTTGCATCAATCTGGTAAGCCGAGAGCGCATCAGTAGGGCAAGCATCAATGCAACGGGTGCAGGTTCCACAGTAATCCTTAATAGGGCCATCAGGCTCAAGTTCAAGATCGATGATGAGTTCTGCAATGAAAAACCATGAACCGGTATGCGGTCGTATTACGTTTGTGTTTTTTCCCATCCAACCCGCTCCCGAACGCACAGCCCAAGCCTTGTCCATAACCGGAGCTGAATCAACAAATGCACGTCCTGAAATTTCTCCGGTTTGTTCTTGTAAGGAAGTCATTAGTGAAAATAACTTTGTCTTTACGACTTTATGGTAGTCCTCTCCATATGCATAGCGCGAAATTTTAGGCGCCGCTTCATCCTGCTGTTTATCGGGTGTATAATAATTAAACAACAGGGTTACAACCGATTTTGCACCATCGACTAACAGGGTTGGATCGATGCGTTTATCGAAATAATTTTCCATGTACCGCATCTTGCCATGTAAGCCTTTATTCAGCCACGCTTCAAGTTTGCGCGCTTCGTCGTCTAAGCGAGCTGCTTTCGAAATTCCACAAAACATAAAGCCGGCCTCGGCGGCAAGCTTCTTTAACGCCAATGTGCGCTCTCTGGTAATTAAATCAGCTTGTGTCATGCTGAATTATGCGTCATCATCACCAAAAAGGCCACCTTGCCTGTTTGGGGCAATAAAACCAAGATGACGGTATGCAAGCGCTGTAACTTCTCTTCCTCTTGGTGTGCGCATCAGAAAGCCTTCTTGTATCAAATACGGCTCATACACTTCTTCAATGGTTTCGGCGTCCTCACCGCAAGCAGTAGCAATGGTATTCACACCAACAGGACCTCCTTTGAACTTCTGTATGATGGTAGTAAGAATTCGGTTATCCATTTCATCTAAACCATACCGATCAACATTCAAAGCATCAAGAGCAATACACGTAATGTCTTTATTGATTGAACCGTTTCCCTTTACCATGGCAAAATCGCGCACGCGTCGCAAAAGTGCATTGGCAATTCGAGGTGTTCCCCTGCTCCTTACTGCGATTTCGGAAGCCGCTTCGTGATCGATAGAAATCTTCAGTATTTCTGCTGAACGCTTAATAATGGAAGAGAGCAATTTTGCGTCATAATACGATAAGCGCGAATTAATGCCAAAACGCGCGCGCAAAGGAGAAGTGAGCAAGCCAGAACGTGTGGTTGCTCCGATTAGGGTAAATGGATTTAACCCAATCTGTATAGAACGTGCATTGGGACCAGACTCTATCATAATGTCGATGCGATAATCCTCCATGGCCGAATACAGATACTCTTCAACCAAGGGACTCAGGCGATGGATTTCGTCGATAAACAATACATCATTCGCTTCGAGGCTGGTAAGCAAACCGGCAAGGTCGCCCGGCTTATCTAGAACCGGTCCTGAAGTAACTTTAAACCCAACGCCCAATTCATTTGCAATGATATTGGCAAGAGTAGTTTTACCAAGGCCTGGAGGTCCATGCAAAAGAACATGGTCGAGCGCTTCTTCGCGCATTCTTGCAGCGGCTACAAAGATTCGGAGATTTTCAAGAATCTGGGCCTGACCTGC
>JBKCFX010000371.1:0-3202 GCA_046303595.1 Bacteroidia bacterium | reverse complement strand
GGATAAAAGTGTATAAACAACTTAAGACCTCAATAAAATTGAAGTCTTAAGTTGTTGTTGAACTTGAAGTTTATTTAACTTCAACTTCGGCACCGGCTTCGGTCAGTTGCGACTTAAGCGCTTCTGCTTCGTCCTTAGCCACACCTTCTTTAAGCGGCTTTGGAGCGCCGTCTACAAGGTCCTTGGCTTCTTTCAATCCAAGACCGGTAAGCTCTTTTACAAGCTTAACCACGGCAAGTTTGTTAGCGCCTGCACTCTTAAGAATTACATCAAAAGATGTTTTTTCTTCAGCAGCAGCACCACCACCACCACCTGCAGCAGGGGCAGCAACTGCAACTGCAGCAGCAGCCGGTTCAATACCGTATTCGTCTTTAAGGATTTGAGCAAGTTCATTCACTTCTTTAACAGTAAGGTTAACTAACTGTTCAGCGAAAGCTTTGAGATCTGCCATTGTTATTGAGTTTTAGAGATTGTACAAAAAATTGATTAGTGAAAAATTGTGTTGTGAGATTAGGCGTTACGTTCAGAAAGCGTTTTAACAATGCCTGCAATTTTACCTCCGCTCGACTTAAGAGCAGAAACAACATTTTTAGCAGGTGATTGAAGCAATCCGATAATTTCACCGATAACCTCGTTTTTGGTTTTGCTTGAGATCAACGCATCGAGTTGGTTGTCTCCGATGTAGAACGATTCTTCAACGAAGGCAGCTTTCAGGATTGGTTTTTCTTCAGTTTTACGAAACTCCTTGATCAGTTTTGCAGGTTCGTTTACCGTATCGGAAAACATCACTGCCGAAAAGCCTTTCAATGAACCATAGATGGGCGAAAAATCACCATCCATACGATCGAACGCTTTCTTAAGCAATGTGTTTTTAACCACGCGCAACTCGATATTCCGCTTGAAGCAAAGGCGACGAAGATTATTCGTTTTCTCTACTGTCAAAGCCGAAGTATCGGTGATATAAAAGTTAGGTGTTGAGCTGAATTTGGCAACCAGTGTCTCAATCACCTGGTCTTTTTCTTCTTTGTTCATTTTTTCAAGAATAAAAGGTTAGTGAAATCAGGCACCGATTGATTTAAGATCAACCGCAACTGAAGGACTCATAGTACTCGACATGTAAACGCTCCGAACGTAAGCTCCTTTGGCGCTGGAAGGCTTCAACTTTAAAATAGTTGAAAGCAATTCCTTTGCATTGTCGTGAAGCTTGTCGGTCGAAAACGACGCTTTGCCGATTGCAGCATGCACGATACCGGTTTTATCCACTTTGAAGTCGATTTTACCAGCTTTAACCTCAGTTACAGCTTTTCCGACTTCAATGGTAACGGTACCCGTTTTGGGATTTGGCATCAAGCCGCGTGGACCCAGAACACGTCCGAGTGCACCAACTTTGGCCATAATGCTGGGCATAGTGATGATGACATCAACATCTGTCCAGCCCCCTTTGATTTTTTCAATGTATTCATCCAGACCTACATAGTCTGCACCTGCGGCTTTTGCTTCATCTTCCTTATCGGGAGTACAAAGCACCAACACGCGAACAGTTTTACCGGTTCCATGTGGAAGCGAAACCGTACCGCGAACCATTTGGTTGGCTTTACGTGGATCTACTCCCAAACGAACAGCGATATCAACCGATGCATCGAATTTGGTCGTGGTGATTTCCTTTACTAAGCGGGCAGCATCGAGAAGCGGATAAGATTTATCTTCTTCCACTTTTCCGATAACAGCTTTGCGTTTTTTAGTCAGTTTTGCCATTTCTTCTCCGTGTTAATGAATTAAAAAGGGCGCTGACCATCAACGTTAATCCCCATACTACGTGCAGTTCCTGCCACCATGCTCATGGCCGACTCAACTGTAAAACAGTTCAAATCGGGCATTTTTGCCTCGGCAATACTGCGCACAACATCCCAGGTAATCGTTGCCACCTTTTTACGGTTTGGTTCGGGTGAACCACTCTGTAATTTGGCGGCTTCTTTGAGTTGAACAGCAACCGGTGGGGTTTTGATGATAAAGTCGAACGACTTATCGGCATACACCGTAATGATTACCGGCAACACTTTACCTGCCTGATCTTGCGTACGGGCGTTGAACTGCTTGCAGAAATCCATGATGTTCACACCTTTCGCACCTAGAGCCGGACCGATTGGTGGTGAAGGATTTGCTGCTCCGCCTTTCACCTGTAGCTTAATGAGCGCACTTACTTCTTTTGCCATTATTTGTTGTTTATTGATTCGCAGAATTTGTTTCGAACCGGGAAGGGAAGCATTTTACGTGGAGAAGACAACCCAGTCCTGACAATTCCCACTGTTTTTATTCTTTTTCTACTTGCATGTAATTCAGTTCAAGCGGAGTTTTCCGTCCGAATATCTTCACCATAACAATGAGTTTCTTTTTTTCTTCGTTGATTTCTTCAATTGTACCCGTAAAACTATTGAAAGGTCCGTCGATTACCTTAACAGATTCACCCACAATAAATGGTATAGTGATTTCAGCCGCACTTTCACTCAACTCATCAACCTTACCAAGAATACGATTGATTTCTGCTGGACGAAGCGGAATTGGTTGCCCGCCTTTATCTCCTAAAAATCCAATCACTCCGGGAATATTTTTAAGGATATGGGGAACCTCTCCAACCATGTGTGCCTCAATCATAATGTATCCCGGGAAATAATTGCGTTCCTTACTGATTTTCTTCCCATTTCGAATTTGGTACACCTTTTCAGTAGGGATCAATACTTGCGAAATAAATTCTTGTATGTTGTTGCGAATAATTTCGGAGTCGATATATTCCTTCACCTTCTTTTCCTTACCACTCACGGCTCGAACAACATACCACTTTTTTGTACTTGTGGTTTCCTCTGTCATGACTTCTGCTATCATTTAAATAAACCGTAGAACAATTCCATTACATTGCTGAAGGAGAAATCCATCGCAAAAATTAACAAGGCAATAATCAGAGAGGAAATCATAACGAGCAACGCCGTAGATTGCAACTCTGACCATGTTGGCCAGGTTACTTTGTGCATGAGTTCGTTGTATGACTCTTCGATGTATGTTTTAATTTTAGACATTGCTGATTTATTTGCACGGGAGGCAGGGCTCGAACCTACAACCTACGGTTTTGGAGACCGCCACTCTACCAATTGAGCTACACCCGTATGTTTTTCTTGTATACCAACCACCGGCGCAAGCGCAACCGGAT
>JBKCFX010000370.1:0-2987 GCA_046303595.1 Bacteroidia bacterium | reverse complement strand
GCGCATGATGGGTATGGTTCCGGGTGCTTCCGATCCGTCTAATTTTATGGTTGGCCAGAGTGCGGGTATCAATACCACGCATTCCATTGGCGTAAATATCGCCGATTCGCTTGGTCCGCGCTGGAAGGCCAATGGCAGTTATTTCTTTAACAATACGTACAATACGACTGAGCGAACAATTAACCGTCAGTTTTTTAGTCAGTCTGCCGGCTCGCGCATCTACGATGAAACTTCCGATTCGTGGACAAATAACCTCAATCATCGCTTGAATTTACGCTTAGAATATACCATAGATACCAGTAATTCATTTATTTACACTCAACGCTTTTCGTGGCAAGGCAAGCAAAATGGCACGCAATTAATTGGTGAAACGAGTGCTTCGAACGATTTATTGGTAGGGAAAACCGAGACATCGAATTCGTCTCGAAATCTACCATATACGTTCAACAATAATCTGCTATACCGTCATAAATTCAAAAAGGCGGGCCGCACCGTTTCATTGACGCTCAATGCCGATATTTCTGAGCGAAGCGGCTTGACCGACTTAACGACTCAAAACGAATTTTTTAACGTAGATGTCGATAGCTTGAAGCGATTCGCACAAGAGGCTAATCAATATACCAACACGCAAAGCTATTCGGCCAATTTGATGTACACCGAACCTGTTGGCAAAGCCCTGCAAGTATTCTTGAATTATGCTCCATCGGTATCCGTTAACGCATCCGACAAACAAACCTACCGCAACGATACAGTGAATGGCGCATTAACGGTATTTGATCCGATTTTAAGCAGCACATTCGAAACCATCCAATCAACACAGCGGGGTGGGGCAGGGCTTCGCTTGCGTAGTCCACGTTTAATGGCGGTTTTGAATGCAAACGTGCAACACTTTACGCTGCAAAACGAAGCATTCTTTCCCGAAATTTCGCCTATTTCGCGGCAGTATCTTAATGTGCTGCCTTTTGTGATGCTGAATTACAAGTTTAGTTCATCGACCAATATCAGAATCTTCTACCGCAGCAATACGAATGCACCAACGGTTACGCAACTGCAGGAAGTTCCCGATAACAGCAATCCGCTGCAGATTAGTACCGGTAATGCAGGGCTTAACCAAGATTTTGCCCAAACTGTAACGATGCGCTTCGGAACAGCCGGAAAAAGCAGTGGACGCGCATTATTTTTCAACGGAAGTGCTGGATTGACAAATAATTACATTGGCAATTCGGTTTTACTACCTGCAAACGATACCATAGTCTACAATGGAATTGTGCTACGACGCGGAGTGCAGCTGAGTCGTCCGGTGAATCTGAACGGATACAAGAATTTACGCAGCTTACTTACCTTTAGCACACCGGTTAAATGGATTAAAAGCACCTTGAATTTGCAAGCCGGAGCGAATTACAGCTTAACGCCCGGATTGGTGAATGGCTTTGAAAACAAAACCGAATCAACGGGCTATACTGCCGGAGTTGTGGTGGCCAGCAACATCAGCGAAAAAATCGATTTTACCTTGATCTATAACGGAGCTTGGAACGAGGTTAAGAATACCTTGCAGCCACAAGCCAATAGCCGATATCAGATTTATTCGGGAGGTGCGCGCATTAACTGGATGCCTTTTCCTTGGCTGGTGTTGAATACCGATGCGATGTTGAATCAATACAGCGGATTGGGCGAAGGCTTCGATCAGCAGTTTGTATTATGGAATGCCTATATTGGCTATAAATTCATGGAGAAAAAAGCTGCAGAACTTAAGGTCTCGGTTTTCGATTTGTTGAATCAGAACAACAGCATCAGCAGAACGGTAACCGAAACGTTCATCGAAGATAATGTTACGCGAGTATTGAACCGGTATTTTATGCTCACATTTACGTATACGCTGCGTAAGTTCAAAACCGGCGGGCGTTCTGACGATGGTGGAGAAAAGGTTGGCAATCCATCGAAAGGACGAAATCGTACAATGCATTAAACGACGTATGTTGAGAGCCTATCTCACTAGACTTTGCACTAAAGCCCATTTAAATACTTGTTTTTTGTTAATTCATAATTAAGCTACTTGGTTTTTAGTAGTCCCTAATTATCCTGAAGATCAATGCCAATTGCCTTGCTTTGGCCTGTCTGTCGAAACAATTCTATAAAATACCCAATTTGAATAAAGTCTCGACCTGTTTCATCATTTATTTTGTAGTCGAACTGATGTAAGTAGCCAATTTGTAGTGTTGTTGCTTTTGATGGTTTGAAGTTTAAGGCAAATAATAATCTGTTTCGTTCAAAGTAAGGTTCCTTGTTCGTGAAAAATAGTTCATTGCTTGCGCTAACTTGAAAAGGTTTGTATTCGTTACGTTCCTTACCAAACGGGAAAGAAATACCAAACCTGTATCGAAAACGGTTGCGGTAGCCATTGCGTGTAAACCTAAATTCTGCACGATAACGTTGTTCTATTTTTAATTTTCCGATTGACTTAAAAAGAACAACCTGAGGCCAAATCCTAAATTCATCATTGTTTTTTGGAAGAACAAAATTCCCACCTTCTTTGTAAGTTTGATAGCTTCCTGCGCCCAAAGACAGCTTAACATCTTTGTGGATTTTATAGTTAATACCGCCTTTGTATTCGTAATAGTGAAAGTTGCTGTAAAATTTCAGTGAACGAATTTGTGCTTCACCAAAAAAACTGAGTTTGTTATTGTATTCGTATTTTACGTTAAGGACATTCCAGCTACCTAAATCAATGGATTGTGCAAACGTTCTATTTGTCCATAGAATAAGAATAAGTATCGTTAACATTACCTGTCTCATTCGGACTACTATTATAATGAATGCGTTTGAAAACGTGCCTCAAGGACACATTTTATTATAATCGAAAACAGCTTCTTCAAAGGTGCAGGTTTCATACTTTGGATTTGCAAAATATTCCTTTTCGTATTCCTTGCATTGAAACATAAATTTCCTAATCTCTTTTAATGCTTTTATTCCCTTTAAGCCCGACACTT
>JBKCFX010000369.1:0-1675 GCA_046303595.1 Bacteroidia bacterium | reverse complement strand
CGGCGGCGGTTTTGGTACGGTTTATAAAGCCTACGATTCGGTAGAGCAAACCTATGTGGCCCTTAAGTTTTTTAACCGCACCGACCTGCTCAAATACAACCTCAAAGCCGAAATTGCCCGCGCCAAGAAACTCAGCCACGATAACCTGTGCAAGTACTTTAGCCTCGAAGAAAAGAGCATCTCCAATATTCATGGTGAAGAAGAGTCTCTCGAAATCGCCATACTGGAATACATTCCCGGCGGGGCCATCGACAAATACCTGCAAAAGCATCCAAAGCACCGTGATCGTATACTGAAAGACGTGCTGCGCGGGCTCCTATACCTGCATTCAAAAGGCATTATCCACCGCGATATTTCACCTTCCAACATTTTGGTCGATGATTCGGGTGCACAACCGGTGGCCAAGATTATCGACTTTGGTATTTCGAAAGAAATCAACGGCGAGCACAGTGTTTCGTCGCACCTCATTGGCAAGCCGCAGTATATGGCACCCGAGCAATACCGACCCAAGGTGTATGGCGAAAACGAAAAAATCGATACCCGGGTCGATCTGTGGAGCTTTGGTATGGTGGCTTACGAACTGCTTAGCGGAAAGCGCATTGCACAGCAGCTCAATTTAAACACCGAAAGCTCGGGTTGGATCGAGGACCTGAACCAAGCCGATATCGATGTATGCCTTGAAACGATTGCCGAACCTTGGCGCAGCGTATTACAACGTTGCTTGGTAAAGCATGCCGCACAACGGGCAAAAACAGCCGATGAGTTGCTCGATTTGCTCAACGAAAAAAAGAGCGCACCGCAAGAACAGGGTACGCAAAAAACGATTGTAAACGAGAAAAAGTCGGAAATTCCAAGCAAACCGAAAATTGAAATGAATACACCAGCTAAAAAAGGCATTGGGTATTACGCAAAAATAATTGGATACATACAACTTGTAGGTTTGGGAATAACTTTGTTAGTTGGGGGGATGTCATGGATTTACATCGCTATTTCAAGCGATGATGAGTCTGATAAGTTCATAAATAGTCCCTCGGTTGTTAATGAGAAAAAATACAAAACAGTTACAATCGGCAAGCAGGTTTGGATGGCTGAGAACTTAAACGTTGATAAATATAAGAACGGAGAACAGATTCCTGAAGCAAGATCAAACGAAAAGTGGCAAAATTATGGGATGAATGGTAAGGCTGCTTGGTGTTATCAAGATAACGATTCTTCGAATGGAACAAAATATGGCAAATTGTACAATTGGTATGCGGTTACGAATCCCAATGGGCTTTGTCCTGCGGGCTGGCATGTGCCATCCGACAAGGAATGGGCAGAACTAATTAACAATTTAGGAGGAGAGAAAAACGCCGCAAAGCAATTGAAAGGCTCAATTGGTCTGAAAGACGCAGAAAATGCAAGGAGTGGGCCTGATGATCAAAGCACCAGCTTTAACGGCCTTCCTACTGGTGGGCGCGATATAGATGGGAGTTTTTACGATTTTTCTGAAACAAATTGGTGGTCTTCTACCGAAAAAAACCAAACTTATGCCTGGTTTCGCAATTTGCAGGAAGACGCTTCTGATATTGCGCGATATGCTTTAGAAAAGAAAAAGGGCTTTAGTGTTCGCTGTATTAAAGATTCAGTTGCATCAAAAACTAGAGCCATACCTGGAAAGTAATCTATGCAAGTA
>JBKCFX010000368.1:0-13950 GCA_046303595.1 Bacteroidia bacterium | reverse complement strand
ACAGGTAACACGTGTGTCGGTTCAAATGGCCGACATCGGCACTACCGAAATGAATCGAATCAACGAAAGCCTTCGTCCACAGGTCGATTCACTGTTTCCGCCCGATAAATTCGATGTTAATTTTACCGGAACAAGTATCGTGTTTTTGAAAGGCACCGATTACCTCATCGAAAATTTATTGATTAGTCTTTTCGCAGCAATCATACTTATTTCGGGCTTGATGTATTTCATGTTTTATTCGGTCAAAATGTTGCTCATCTCGGTTATTCCGAACATCATTCCGCTTCTGTTTACTGCAGGATTGATGGGCTTTTACGGCATTTCGCTGAAATCATCTACAATTTTGGTGTTCAATATCGCCTACGGCATTACGGTCGATAGCGCCATACATTTTTTCTCACGTTATGGCGGCGACCTAAAAAAACACGGCAACCGCATTCGACCTGCCGTGCTCGATGCCATGAAAGACACCAGTATCAGCATCATTTATACCTCTATAATTTTGTTGCTGGGTTTCAGTATTTTCATTTTCTCAACTTTCGGGGGAACAATTGCTTTGGGATTCCTCATTTCAGTTACTATTTTCGTGGGATTGTTTACAAACCTTCTACTCTTGCCCACGCTCCTTTTATCGATCGATCGGGCCTTTACCATTAAGGCATACAAGGAACCGCTCATCATGGTATTTGACGAGGAGGAAGACATTGAGCTCGAGAGTTTGACAATCCGTAGAACCGAAAACGAAGAATAACGTGAAAGGAATTATTTTGGCCGGCGGCTCCGGTACACGCTTACACCCGCTTACGCTCGCTGTTAGTAAACAGTTAATGCCGGTGTACGACAAGCCTATGATTTATTATCCGCTTTCAACACTCATGCTTGCGGGTATTCGTGAGGTGTTGATTATTTCGACGCCGGTCGATTTGCCCCATTTCAGGAAATTGCTGGGGAGTGGAAATCAATTGGGTATGCAGTTTAGCTATGCTGAGCAAGCAGTACCCAACGGACTTGCGCAGGCATTCGTAATTGGCGAAGAGTTTATTGGAAACGACAAATGTGCCTTGGTATTGGGCGACAATATTTTCTACGGAGCAGGTATGTCGCGTCTTTTACAAAGTATAAACGATCCTGAAGGAGGTGTTGTATTTGCCTACCATGTTTCAGATCCCGAACGTTATGGTGTAGTTGAATTCGACAACGAACAGCGAGCAGTATCAATAGAAGAGAAACCGAAACAACCCAAATCGAATTTTGCTGTTCCGGGATTGTATTTTTATGACAATTCGGTGGTGGAAGTAGCCAAAAATATCCAACCCAGCGCGCGCGGCGAATACGAAATTACCGACGTGAATAAATATTACCTCGAGCAGGGAAAACTAAAAGTAGGTGTGCTCGATCGCGGAACGGCATGGCTCGACACCGGCACGTTCGATTCGTTGATGCAGGCCGGACAGTTTGTGCAGGTTATCGAACAACGGCAGGGATTAAAAATTGGCTGTATTGAAGAAGTTGCATGGCGTATGAAATTTATCACTGATGCGACATTGGAAGAAATCGCTCAACCACTTCGAAAGAGCGGGTATGGTGATTATTTACTCAATTTAATTAACAGACGATGAGCAAGATTTTAATTACCGGAGGTGCCGGATTCATTGGAAGCTGTTTAGCTGAAAAACTGGCCGAAAAGCCCGAAAATACAGTGGTTGTCGTTGATAATTTACGCACCGGCGAGTTGCGGAAAGTACCTCAATCTAAACACGGAAATGTTCAATTCATTAAGTGCGACACAAACGATTATGCCGATATCTCGGCCGTTTTCTTTGCGTGGAAGTTCGATTACGTTTTTCACTATGCCGCCTTGGTGGGCGTATTGCGCACTTTGCAGCATCCGGTAGCCGTATTGGATGATATTGCCGGCATCGAAAACGTGCTGAAACTGTCGAAGAATACCGGAGTGAAACGTGTGTATTTCTCCTCTTCGTCTGAAGTGTACGGCGAACCGGTTGAGTTTCCGCAAAACGAACACACTACGCCCTTAAATTCGCGCTTGCCCTATGCCATAGTGAAGAATGTGGGCGAAGCGTATTTGCGATCATACCAAAAAGAATACGAACTGGAGTACACCATTTTTAGGTTCTTCAATACCTTCGGGCCGAAGCAAAGCCGCGATTTTGTGATCTCGAAGTTTTTACGTCTTGCCATGCGCAACGAACCCATAACGATTTATGGTGATGGATCCCAGACACGCACATTTTGTTTTATCGAAGACAATATCGAAGCTTGTACAAATGCATTTTACCACAATAAATTTGTGAACGATGTGGTGAATGTGGGAGGCACTATCGAATTGCCGATTTTGGAAGTAGCGAAGAAAATAATTAGTCTTACCGGCTCCTCATCCGAGATTAAATTCCTTGCTCCGCTCGAAGAGGGCGATATGACTCGCCGTAGACCCGATACAACGAAAATGATGACATTGATAGACCGTCCGCTTATTTCGTTCGAAGATGGTTTGAAACGCATTTTAGCCGATACCAGTTACATTCTTTAATGCCCGATTTAATTCAGATACAGGGAATAATTGCACGCGAAACGGAAGGATTAACTTATCCGGAGAATCCTTGCGATTTATACGATCCGATTCGCTATACGCTGGCATTGGGGGGTAAACGCATGCGTCCGGCGCTGGTTGTTTTGGCCTGCTTAGGTGTAGGCGGTAAACTGGAAGATGCACTGAAGCCTGCACTTGGTGTTGAGGTGTTTCACAACTTTACCTTGCTACACGACGATATCATGGACGATGCGCCCCTGCGCCGAAACAAAGCAACAGTGCATGCAAAATGGAATGCTAACATTGCAATTCTTTCGGGCGATGTGATGTTTGCTGAAGCCTTTCGCCTTATTTCGGAGGCGCCTGCGCATTGTCTGAAGAGGGTTATCGATGTATTTCTGAAAGCGGCTATTGAGGTATGTGAAGGACAGCAATGGGATATGGATTTTGAGCAGCGCAGCGATGTGTCGATCGACGAATACCTGAACATGATCCGCATGAAAACTGCGGTTTTACTCGGAGCATCGCTCGAGATTGGCGCATTGTGTGGAGCTGCAGATTCCGAAACGGCAGCCAAACTGTATGCCTTTGGAACCAATCTGGGTATCGCATTTCAGTTGCAGGACGATTTGCTCGACGTGTACGGCGATCCCGATAAATTTGGCAAACGTGTTGGTGGCGATATCGTTTCGAACAAGAAAACGTATTTGAAGCTTAAAGCGCTTGAACTGGCTGGTAAAGATTCAAGGCAGGAGCTCGAACATTGGTATGCTTCAAAAGAATTCGATGAAGCCGAAAAAGTACAAACTGTGCGTGCTTTGTTTGATGCATTGAATATTAAGCAAGAAACGGAGCAGATGATGAATCAGTTTTATCGGGAAGCCTTAAATTACTTGGATGAAATTAAGTTTGATCCAGTGTATAAAAATGAACTGATTCAGATGGCTGCTGCGTTGATGCAGCGAGAGTCGTAGAGTCATCTCCCAAAACCATAGATGGCCATAGGCCCGGCCTCTGAGCTACACAAATCGGATCCAAGAACTTCAGGGCGCTCACTCTCTTGTATCGCTTGAATCATGAAAGGCGCGGGGTTACGTTCCTGATATAGACTCATGGGTGGTGTGTGCATCGATACCGCCGGATTGAAGTCTACAGGTTTAAGTTTTGTGCAGGCCAAAAATGACGATGTTGGTAGGACTCTTTTGGTTTCCTACATAGAACACAATAAAATTCGCCTATTTTATCAGTATGAATTTGAAAGACGCAATTCGAATCAACGCCAATGAATTTATAGCATTGTGCAAAGGGCATGACGTAAAAATGTTGTATGCGTTTGGTTCTGCAACGAATAGTTCTTTCAAATAAGCAACGAGTGATATTGATTTACTTGTAGAGTTAGATACCTCCGACCCGATTAGAAGAGGCGAAAACCTGATGGATCTTTGGGATAAGTTCGAATCGTTTTTCCAAAGAAGGGTAGATTTATTAACACATTCATCGATCCGAAATCCCATCTTAAGAAAGAGCATTGACTCCTCCAAGATATTGATTTATGATGGAAAAGAGCTAAAAGTATCTTTCTGATATTGCATTGGCAATTGAATTAATCGAAGAATTTATTGCTGATGTAAGTGATTTTTCTGCCTACGAGAATGATCGAAAGACTCAGAGCGCTGTTGAACGACAATTAGCAATTATTGGCGAAGCTTTGAATCATTTTAGAAAAGTCGAGTCATAGATTAACATTGAGCATGATAAACAAATTGTTAATCAGCGAAACAGATTGGTTCATGCCTATGATAGTTTGGACAACTCCATAATTTGGGCTATTCTTAATAGGCATTTGCAGCCCCTGAAACTAGAAATCATGACACTCATAGATAAGGAATAAGCCGGTGTTTGAGCTTAGGGCTTTCTCCACGAATACCTACACCATTCGTTGCCGTAGCACCTCGTAAATCATGATCCCCGCGGCTACCGATACATTCAGCGACGAGGTTGCACCCCGCATGGGAATACTCAGTAATGTATCGCATTTCTTCAGATACTCCGGGCTGATTCCTGTTTCTTCCGAACCCATCAGGATTCCCATTGGTCCAACTAAATCGGCGTCGAACAGCTCATCTTTCCCTTTCTCCGATGCGCCTGCAATTCGAATGCCCGCATCTTTCAGGTATTGCAACGTGTCTTTCAAATTCATGGTTCTGCATACCGGAATGTGCATCAGCGCACCGGCAGAGGTCTTCACCGCATCACCGCCTATGCGCGCACTTCCACGCGCCGGTACAATCACCGCATGCACGCCCGCACACTCAGCCGTACGGCAAATGGCTCCGAAATTCCGCACATCGGTTACGCGATCCAAAATCAAAAGGAAGGGATCCTCACCGCGTTCATACACCTGCTGCAACACCTCTTCGATGGGCTGAAAATCGACAGGAGACAGAAAAGCCACTAAGCCTTGGTGGTTGATGCGCGAATACTGCATCATCTTTTCCTTCGGCACATAACTTACCGGAATGTCGAGCTCCGAAAGCTGCTTTTTCAATTCGTTCAATTGTGGCGTTGCTGCGCCCGACTGAATGAGCACTTTGTCGATATCCTTCCCGGCTCGTAAAGCTTCTAAAACAGGATGAATGCCGAAAATCAATCCTTCTTCCTTTTGCTTATTCCTGTTCAGATTCCGCATCGTTTTCTAATGTATCGGTAAATTACGTGTTCGACAACAAGGGTTTTTGTATATCTCTCTCCACGGCGCTACGAAGGTAATCTATAAAATAATGTGGGAAATAATTTCTAAATGAGGCGAATGTTAAAACAAACTGCTGATGCCGATATGCACTTTTGCGCTGCGGAATTCGATAGGATTTCCAAACTGGCTGCCGAGTGCATAACTGATTGCGAAAATTCCGGCCTTGGTCTCAAAACTCAGTCCCGCACCAAAGCCATAAGGCCAGTCGCGGATATTTCGGTTTACGGCTACATTTTCATACCAGGCGCCGTTTCCGAACAGGAATAGGTAGGAATTCTGTTCGAGCAGGTAACGATATTCGAGGGTTCCGATAAGGTAGGTTGATGCGAAGATCGTTTCTTCATCAAAGCCTCGTAGCGATGAATTTCCACCAATGCGCGCCAGCTCGTTTTCGAACATGCGCTCGGTACTGATAAAAGCGCCATTGAGCCCGATGTTGATGGTGGCTTGCCGAAACATAGGAATAAACCCATCCGCATCGAGCATTCCGCTGATCTGAAGAAATCTGGAGTTTTGCGCTGCACCGGGGTTTTCCTGACCCACATCTTCTTCATTCAATTTTCTCGTTCCGGCTGCCGAACGTGCCAAAATACGAAAGCCTTTGCGCGGGTTGTAACGGTAATCGAGCCTGCTGCGGTTCCACTCAAACCCGTAAGACAGGGAAGAAACATCGGCATAATCAGGTTGCAGCGTAACATTCTGAGTTACTGCCGCCCCAAGTCGACTCGAGATACGTTGTTCAACAAAGGCTTTTAGGTAGTCGTTGCCTTTCTGGATGTACTGAATACCCAAACTTTGCTGCAAGTTCAAAAAACTCGTATCGCGTTTATAGAGGTTGAAAGTACCATCAACTCCAATCGGAAGGTTGAATAAAAACGGCCAGGAAACACGAATTGAAATACTTTGCGTGGCCGCCTGTAGGCGTTTCCATTCGGCATCGAAGGCTTCGCCTTTACCGAGTGCATTTTTAAGTTTTACAATGCCTTCGCCGGTAATCAACAGTTTGCCGTCTTTTTCGTTGTTCGGCAGGAATCCTACCAGACCGCTAAAACTCGAGGCTTTCCGATTGTCGAGGTAGAGGCGGATTAAGGATTGCGACTCGAGCAGAAAAACATCGGCAGGCTTGGTTTGCGTGATAAACGGCAGTTCCTTCACGCGGTCTTCGATCTGCAGGATTGCCTGTTCGTTATACACATCGCCCGGCTTGATGCCAAGGTAGTTGTACAAAAACACCTTGCTTATTTTTGCCGATCCACGCCACGAAAGACTATCGATTCTGTTTAACATTCCCGATTGCGCACATAATTTTGCCTGTGCTTCGCCACCATGAATTTCGATGCTGTCGAGAAAAACCCGCGCGAAGGGGTAGCCGTTGTTTTCGTACCAGATCTGCGTGTTTTTTAGGACGCGCTGTACCTTAGCAAACTGCAGCTGCGCATTTTTGTAGTTGCGTTCTTTAAATCCGGCCGAACGCAGAGCCTCCTCATTTATGTTTCCGTTCGATAATTTGAGCCAGCGGTATTGCTTTCCACGACGAAGTTCGAAAACAAGCGAATCGACGGTTTTTCTCACACTATCGACGGTGGCTTCGAGATAACCTTTTGTATGCAATTCCTGTATGAAGCCCTTCGCTGCTTCATCACGCGCCTTAAGAGATGCGTAGGATTTCGAAGCAAATTTTTTCTCTGCATCGGCATCCAAAATTAGCAACGAATAACGTTGAGCTGCAGCAAAAAAATGCAGATGAAACAATACAAAAATGCAGCAGACTCTCATGAATTACACCTGCCAGTGGATGGGCGTTTTACCCAAATCAAGTAAAATTTTATTCGTCTTGCTGAAATGCCTGCATCCGAAAAAGCCATTGTAAGCCGAAAGTGGTGATGGATGCGCAGCCTTTAAGATGAAGTGTTTCGTTGTATCGATCAACTTTTCTTTGCTCTGCGCCGGCTTGCCCCAAAGTATAAAAACAAGTCCTTCTCGTTCTTTTGAAAGTGCTTCGATTGCCGCATCGGTAAAGCTCTCCCAGCCTTTTCCCTTGTGCGATGCCGGACTGGCGGCCCGAACGGTTAAGGTCGTATTGAGAAGGAAAACGCCCTGATTGGCCCATGAACGCAAATCACCGTTTTTCGACATCGGAAGACCAATATCGCTTTCGATTTCTTTATATATATTTTGTAGCGATGGTGGAAGCTTTGTGCCCGGAGCTACCGAAAAACACAGGCCGTTTGCCTGTCCGGGACCATGGTAGGGGTCCTGTCCAACGATAACAACTTTTACTGCATCGAAGGGTGTATGGGCAAATGACGAAAATATTTCGTTTCCGGGAGGATAGACGGTGTGCGCGATGCGCTCCGAAAGCAGAAATAACTTCAACTCAGCGAAATAAACGGAAGAAAATTCTCTTTCCAGCCGCTGTTTCCAAGAAGCTTCAATTTTTACGTATCGGATCGGTTCCATGAAGCCACGAAGTTATTGATCTTCATTGAGCACTGAAGTATGAAAAAAATTAAAAATTATCCGCTCTCCATGTAACATATTAAACAATGAAATAGTATAGGCTTTCGTTGTAATTCTGATTCACGCTAAATTTAATTTAAAAAACCATGATTGGATTCGATAAAAAATTAACTTTGCTACAATTATTTAACGCCATGCGATTTATTGTTTCCAGTTTGTTAGTTATGGCTTTCGCTGCCTGCCTTTTGAGTTCATGCCGCGCAAAGAAGGTTGATTGTCCTGCATACGGACAAAAACCTCTTGAAAATACGCAGCGAAGCATTTAATACTTTACAGGTAAATGAATTGGCTTCCGCTTACGTCGCTCGAAGGCCTTGACAATCTTGTTCAGCAATCATTTACAGAGCAGATTGCTATTTTCAAACATTCTACCCGCTGCAGTATTTCGCGCATGATTAAAGATCGTGTAGAGAGAGGTGTTCCCGATCATCACATGCCTACATATTATCTCGATTTGCTTGAGCATCGCGACGTATCGAATGCTGTAGCTGCGCGCTTCAAGGTTCAACACGAATCTCCACAATTGCTCATTCTTCGCAATGGGGTTTGTAGTTCGCACGCTTCTCACAATGCCATCCAGCCCGAGATGCTAGGCATTTAATCGTAACGGAATTTAATATCCTGAACAATATCCGGATGCAGACTCAATGCAACCGGGCAGCTCATTGCAGCGCGTTCGAGAATTATGCGTTGCTTTTTACCGGGTACAATATTCCAACCATAAAAATCAACTTCGATTTTTTGAATTTTTCGAGGATTCGATTGCATATGCTTCGTTACATTCGCCCGCAATCCCTCTAAATTAATTTCATGCGTGCGGGCAGCAATCCCCATTAATGTCATCATGCAGGCCGAAAGTGCTGCGCAAACCGAATCGGTAGGACTAATTGCTTCTCCTCTACCTTGGTTATCGAGCGGTGCATCGGTAATAAATTTTTGCCCCGTTGCAACATGCGTTTGTTCGGTGCGCAGTTCGCCAAGATAGCGTGAATGAATGGTAGGCATAATCGCTTTGTTTTCGTGTATCTTTGAGGCCTCAAACGTACGATGAAATTTCTGAATGCTCTCAATCTGTGTTTTGTCCTGTTAATAACAGGGATTGAGCTTGGCATTGCACAGTCAATTGCCGGAGTGGAAGAAACAGGCATTGTTTACCGTAAAACACGTTCGATGGGCGTTTATATTCATTCGCGCGGCACTGGACTGAGTTTCAGACGCGGTGTGAATGAAACAGGATTCCGTTCGGCTCAGTTTGATTTTTCACTTCAAACTATGCGACATCCGAAGGAAATACGTTCGGTTAATCCCTTCAGCGACAATGCTGTGGGATATATTTATGGAAAACGAAATAGCATCTTGATGCTTCGAACAGGTTGGGGTAAACAGATTGTTTTGCATCCCGAAGGCGATAAAGGTGGCGTTGAAACCGGGTTTTGCCTTTATGCAGGAGCAACCTGGGCTTTAGTAAAGCCGGTTTATCTTAACGTATATTATTTCGACAACAATTTTGGCGTACGTGAACGAACCGAGCGCTACAACCCGCAATTGCATTATCCGGATAACATATCGGGAAGAGCACCCTTTCTTGTTGGGATTGGCGAGAGTCGGTTTTCGGCAGGACTATATGCAAATGCCGGAATGCAATTTGAATTTGGCAGGAAGCAGCAGAATCTGCGTATGCTTGAGGCTGGAATTGCTGCTGATTTTATGGCTAGGCCAATTGAAATTATGGCCAACAATCCGGCCGAACGCCTGTTTGTTACTTTGTATATTCGCCTGATGTATGGAAAACTCTGGAACCGGAATGAGTAAATCGAGCAACGAAACAGTATTACAGCAACCGGAACGTAAACGTAAGCCAGAATGGTTGCGTGTTAAATTACCAACCGGACCCGAATATGCAAAAGTTCGAAAATTGGTCGACGAGCATAAATTGCATACCATCTGCGAAAGCGGCAATTGCCCGAACATGGGCGAATGTTGGGGCGCCGGTACAGCAACCTTTATGATTCTTGGAAACATCTGTACACGTTCATGCGGTTTCTGCGCTGTTGCAACTGGAATGCCAAGCGCAGTTGATTGGCAAGAACCGATGCGTGTTGCAAACTCCGTTAAGTTGATGGGTGTTAAACATGCTGTAATTACGTCGGTAGACCGCGATGATCTAAAAGATGGCGGTTCGATTATTTGGAAAGAAACCGTCGAAGCCATACGAAAGATAAGTCCAGGAACTACACTCGAGACACTAATTCCCGATTTTGCCGGCAAATGGGAAAATCTGCAACGCATCATCGATGTGCGGCCCGAAATTGTGTCGCACAATCTCGAAACCGTGCGCCGCCTAACACGCGAAGTGCGCATCCAAGCCAAATACGATCGTTCCCTTGAGGCCCTTATGCGCTTAAAAGAAGGCGGCTGCAATACCAAATCGGGTGTAATGCTTGGTTTGGGCGAAAGCGATGAAGAGATTCGCGAAACAATTACCGATTTACGTAACAATCAGGTCGATATACTAACCCTTGGTCAGTATTTGCAGCCAACACCAAAGCATTTGCCGGTTGCAGCATTTATAACACCCGAGCAGTTTGCTGATTACAAGGAGTTTGCCCTTGGTTTGGGCTTCCGTTACGTCGAAAGCGGTCCGCTGGTGCGCTCATCGTACCATGCCGAAAAACATTATTTCGAATAATATCAGCATCTTAGTTTAAAACGCTCTTTTTTTAGCCTAAAAATTTGCACGCTATGTTTCCATAGTGTAAATTTGACACTATTAAAATTAGATACTATGATACGTGTTGCGATTAATGGGTTTGGGCGGATTGGTAGGATGTCGTTCCGCGCGATGATGTACCATGCAGACATTGATGTTGTGGCGGTTAACGACCTTACCGATGTTGACACCCTTGCACATCTTCTGCAATATGATTCGGTTCAAGGCAAGATTAAGGAGAAGGTTCTCGTTGAAAGTGGAGCAATTCGTTGTGGCAAACATCTTATGAGGATTTTTGCAGAGAAAGATCCATCATCTCTTCCTTGGAAAGATTTGAACATTGACGTAGTGATTGAGTCAACCGGATTTTTCCTCGACAAGCAATCGGCTGGCAAACACATTCAGGCAGGAGCGCGAAAAGTAATTATCTCTGCGCCTGCTAAAGAAGACGTTACAACTGTAGTGGTTGGCGTGAACGACCATTTGCTGAATGCCTCCGAAACGATTGTTTCGAATGCGTCCTGCACAACGAACTGCGCGGCTCCAATGATCAAAGTGCTCGACGATGCATTCGGCGTTGAATGGGGATTACTGAGCACCGTGCACGCCTATACCGGCGATCAGCGCTTGGTTGATGCTCCACACAAAGATTTACGCCGTACTCGTGCTGCTGCGCTTTCAATTATTCCAACCAGCACGGGTGCAGCAAAAGCTGTAACGCTCATATTACCGCATTTGAAAGGTAAACTCGACGGAATGGCATTTCGTGTGCCTGTGCCAAGCGGCTCGATGACTGATTTAACTATTCAACTGAAAAAGCAAGCCAGCGTCGATGCCGTAAATGAGGCATTCCACAAGGCTTCTGTATATGGCGCACTTAAAGGTGTTTTAGAGTATTGTACCGATCCGATCGTTTCTTCAGATATTGTCGGAAGTACGTATTCCTGTATTTACGATGCTGCATTGACCATGGTGATGGGCAATACCGTTAAGCTTATCGGTTGGTACGATAACGAGGCCGGCTATTCGGCCCGAATTGCCGATTTAACCCGAATCATGGGCAATTAGTCGGATCCCCCCATAGGGGAGATAAATGAGAACCTGTAATTTCATCATAATATAGGTTAGTTTGATTTTGGGATAGGGATCCCGGTGCACAATACCGGGATTTCCTTATTTTAGAGCACCGATATTACCGTGTTACGTCGGCTATATATTATGCGCAACATAGAACGAATAGACCTTGCAAACATTGGATTGATGGCGCTTTCGTGTGTGATGGCATTTCTTCTGCCGTTTGAGCTTTTTCTGTTTTCGTATGCGGTATTGGGGCCTTTGCACTACCTTACTGAAATAGGTTGGCTTCATCAAAAAGGATATTATACCAAAGGCAAATACGACTTTGTTGTGCTTGTTGCACTGGCTTGTTTCATTACCATGGGATTTTTCAAGGTAACACCATGGTTTAACAGCGTTACTACAAATTTTATATACATAGCGTTTTTATGTGGTATTGCCTTGGCAGCCATTCGCGACACAACGTTAAAGGTGCTTGCTGTTATTGCCATTGTTTTTTCAACACTATTTGTGAATAGCTGGAAGTATCACGAAACTTTTTTCGCAATTTATTTACCTACAATAATTCACGTATTTCTGTTTACCGCACTGTTTATGCTTTATGGTGCGCTTAAGAGCAAAAGTGCAATTGGGATGCTATCTGTCTGTTTATTGTTTTTCTGTGCCGGCCTATTTTTCTTCATACCTGCTCCAACAGCACGAGCCGCTTCATTGGAGTACCTGCAATTGAGCTATGGAGGTTTTGCCGAATTGAACCGGAATCTGATTAATTTTTTCGGACTGGCGAAACTGAATCCTTTTTCAGCTCAAACAGCTGCGCAAAACATCAACACGATTTTCAGTTCGAAAGAAGGTTTTGTGGTGATGCGTTTTGTGGCCTTTGCATATACCTACCATTATTTAAACTGGTTTTCGAAAACTTCTGTGATTCAATGGCACAAGGTTCCGAAACCGCGTTTGTATTTTGTGCTTGTTATTTGGCTTGCCTCTGTTGCGCTTTATTTATATGATTATGGCGTTGGATTGAAATGGCTCTTCCTGCTTTCGTTTTTGCATGTATTGCTTGAATTTCCTTTGAATTATATGAGTATTTCCGGCATATTTTCGGAATTGAAGAAGCGAATATTTGGCGACAAGAGCGCCCAAACACCGCTTAAGGCTTAAAATTATGAAAATCGTTTTTTTTGGAACGCCCGATTTTGCGGTGGCCTCGCTTGTTCAATTGGTTGAAAGTGGTTTTGAAGTTGCAGCTGTGGTAACATCACCCGATAAGCCCGCAGGCCGCGGTTTACAGATGAAAGCATCGCCGGTGAAAATAGCTGCGTTGCATTTAGGCATTCCTGTTCTGCAGCCCGAAAAACTGAAAGCAGAATCCTTCCTCACAGAACTAAAACAAATAAACGCAGCCATTCACGTTGTTGTGGCCTTCAGGATGCTACCCGAACAGGTTTGGAACATGCCTCGCTTTGGAACTTGGAATTTGCACGCTTCGCTATTGCCCGATTTTCGGGGTGCTGCTCCAATTAATCATGCCATTATTCAGGGAGAGAAATTAACCGGACTTACAACATTTAAACTCGTGCACGCCATCGATGAGGGTGCAATTGCCCTGCAACTTCCTGTTCCAATAAAGCACGATGATGATGCAGGTTCACTACACGACCGCATGATGCATCTTGGTGCCGGTTTGTTGGCAACGACCATGCGCGGACTAGAAAATAGCAATATCAGTTTGATTGATCAACACACTTTGTCTTCGGGAAAGCATTTACGCCATGCGCCTAAATTGAGCCCCGAGTTTGTACGAATTCAATGGAATCGACCCACATTAGCGGTGTATAATTTTGTACGCGGGCTTTCACCCTATCCAGGTGCAACATGTTTGCTTAAAGCGGGAAATGACGAATTGAGCATCAAACTATTCAAAGGAGAAATTGCCGCGGACGTAGCATTTGGAAAGCCGGGCGATGTTCTCATTCGTGATAAGTCGCGTATCCTGGTGCAAACTGCTGATGGTGTTTACGAAATACGGGAATTGCAGCAGGCTGGAAAAAAGAAAATGGATGTACGCGATTTCCTCAACGGGCTGAGAATTCATAACCGCCTGCATATGCTCTAAAAAGGGGAAATATACATTTGGAGTTAACTTAAGTAGCAAAAAAGCAGCATTTTAGACCTCAGTTATTAACAAATAGCTCTATTTATCAACAAAATCAAGGGTTTCAGGGGGGTAGGGCTTGGAAGGTATTGTAATTCCTATAAATTTGCTCACAGAGAACATTTAAACAACCTGTAAAACCCTCTAATTCAAAACATCATGAACAAAGCAGAACTCATCGA